>JAYUFH010000408.1:0-3688 GCA_043738765.1 Pseudomonadota bacterium
AATGCCAATGACAAGCAACGCCGACGCGTCTTTAACGTCACCATAAAACTCCGCAACCGGTGAAGTATGAGAACTCTATTGACACCTGAAGTCCTTTCCAGCCCCCTGCAGGCCGAGGCGCGTCCCGCTCGTCAACAGGGTGCCGCCCTGATACTCAGCCTGGTGTTTCTGTTGTTGCTCACCATTCTGGGCATCACCGCTGTGAGCACCAGCACACTGCAAGAGAAGATGGCAGGAAACATGAAAGACCAGAACGTCTCCTTCCAGGCCGCTGAAAGTGGATTACGCGGCGGTGAAACGCAGCTGCTATCCCTGGCCTCTATCTCAATCGCGGCGTCGGGACTGCTACCCATACCCGACTCCTCGGGCAGTAGCGGCGTTTTCTCCACGGGCAACGTCGATGCGATGAATGATGCGTGGTGGGGGATTCCGCTGGTGGGCTACTCAGGCGGCAAATCAAAGGAATATGGCGTAGTTGGCACACAAGAAATTAAGTGGGCAGCCGCAGACCCGAGGTACGCCATCGAAATGGCGGGTTTTCAAAAAGACAGTTTAGACGCACCCACTACTTACAAACCTAACCCCGGCATGACTTACTACCGGATATGGTCTCGCGGTGTCGGCGGAACAATAACCGCACAATCGGCGCTCCAGAGCACATTTAAAATACCGGGCCCTTGAATCGGCTTGATGACTCAATGCTTCAATACCTAATGCAAGGACCGGACATGCTAAACAAATTGATAATTTCTACACACGAACACAGCACGTTGGTAACGGGAGACCCTGCCATGATCCATCGCACTCGCTACAAGTCACGCCTGTCCTACACAGCCCGTGTCGCGGTCATCTGTTGTCTGAGCGCCTTCACCACGGCGACCCCGGCGGCGTTGCTCAATCTGGCGGATGCGCCGCTGTATCTACTGACCACGGTAGACCCCAACATTCTGCTCACCTTCGATGACTCAGGCAGCATGACCTGGGGCTTTCTGCCGGACGGGGTGCACTTCGGTGGGCCTGGTGCGCCTCCTGGCGCACCATTGGACACTAGCCCCCGTGGCTGTGCCAGCAACATCAATTACCTCGCCTACGACCCGACTATTACGTATATCGCAGGGGTGGACAAGGATGGTGTCAGCCTGGGCAATGCCAGCTTCACCGCCGCCTGGTTCAACGGTTTCGACCTGACCGCCGCCGGCGCCCACCAGGGCACGACGGTAAATCTCGCTACCGCCTACCAGATGACATGGTCCGCCGACGCCAGTGTCACCACACTAACCTATGTCGCTGACTGTAGCACCGGTACGTGGGCCGGGCAGCCTGCCTACTACTATGTGTACGACACCAGCCTCTGCGCCGACCCCACCAACGACGCGTGTTACAGACTGAAGCAACACAATAACCCAACCGCCTGGAGCGCCACCGATCAGCAAAACTTTGCCAATTGGTACTCGTATTACCGCCTGCGCAATCTGCTAGCCAAGGCTGCCATCGGGCGCGCGTTCTCGACCCTGGGCGGCAATGTTCGCACCGCGGCCCAACACTTGAATAATATCGCGGCAACTTTACCAGACCGCTTTACCACCGCCATCGGTCTGATGAAGGCCTTCAGCGGCACCGACCGCGCGGACTTCTATACCCGTTTGTACAACACACCCGCAAACAACGCCACGCCATTGCGTGAGGCGCTGCAACGCGCCGGCGATTATTTCAGCATCACTAACAACGGGGCCAGCAGCCCTTACCGCGACGTACCGGGCGTTAGCACCAGCCCGGAACGTAGCTGCCGCAAGAACTTTAACATCCTGCTGACCGACGGCTATTGGAACGGGACTGCGGGCCTGGCCGGCAATTTCGACGGCAACGCCTTCACCCTCGGCGACGGCACGGGGTATACCCCAATGCCTCCCTACCAAGACACCACCGCCGCCACCCTGGCGGACAACGGGTTCTACTATTGGGCAAAAGACCTGCGTACCGATCTGACAAACAATGTGAAACCTTTTTACACAGATACTACCGGGACTGCTACCGTCAACTACTGGAATGCCAAGAATGATCCAGCCACCTGGCAACATCTCGTAAACTACAGCATCGGTCTCGGTATTGACGGCACTCTGCCCAATACAACCGCCACGTATAACAACCTGGTCTCGGGCGCGACGGCCTGGCCGGCGGCGGTCGCGGACACCCCGAGCGCCGTTGACGACTTGTGGCACACGGCCGTCAACAGCCGCGGCCAATACTTCAGCGCCAGAAATCCGACCACCCTGTCGACGGCACTGAGCTCCATCCTTAATAGCATTGCCAGTGCCACCAGCTCCGCGGCGGCAGTGGCGGTGAATTCCGGAACCGTCAGCAGCAGCAGCTTTGTGTACCAGTCCAGCTTCAACAGCGGCAACTGGGGCGGCCAGATATTCGCCTACCCGATCAATCCAGACGGCTCCGTCAGTTCTACGTTTGGTTGGGAAGCGGGGCAGAAACTCGCACTAAAGAATTTTGCCGCAAGAAATATCTTTACCTACAAGACCGCCACTGCAACCGCCTCTCGCAAGGGCATTCCTTTTGCTTGGCCGGGCTCGGGTTCTGCGGCGGCGCCCGCGGACGAACTGGAAGCGGCACAAATCAACTGGCTCAACTACAACCCTGTCAGTGCGACCGCCGACAGCCCATCACAAGCCCAGGCACGCCTCAACTATCTACGTGGTGATGCGAGCAACGAGGGCGCCCTTGGAAATATGTACCGTGCGCGCTTCCGCGCCTGCAGCTATGTCGGCGCCAGCACCGTACCGGTCGCCTGCCCGGCCGGCACCAATACGGGTGCCCTCGGCGATACCGTCGATTCGGCGCCACTGTATGTAGGCAGGCCGCCTTTTGCTTACACCGATCCCACCTATACAACGTTCCGTACGACCTACGCCAGCCGTACGCCCATGGTCTATGTCGGCTCCAACGATGGTATGTTGCATGGTTTCAACGCAACCACGGGAACGGTGACCAAGGGAACGGAAGAATTCGCCTACATCCCCGGAAGTGTCTACCCAAATCTCAGCCGTCTAACGTCGCCCTCTTACTCACACCGCTATTTTGTGGATGGAGACCCGATCGCTGGCGATGTAGACTTCAATGCTCCCTCGTCAACACCACCCGGCACGGGCGCGGCGGACTGGAGAACGGTGCTAGTGAGCACGCTACGCAAGGGCGGCCAGGGGGTCTTTGCCCTCGATATCACCGACCCCACTAAGTTCAGCCAATCCGTCACCAACGCTGCCAGTTTGGCACTGTGGGAGTTCACCGACGCCGACGACAAAGATCTTGGTTACACCTTCAGCCAGCCTACCATCGTCAAAATGGCCGACGGCCGGTGGGCCGCCATCATCGGCAACGGCTATAACAACACCGAAGCAGACGGCAATCAGAGCACGACCGGTGACGCTGTGCTCTACATCTTGTTTATCAAAGCGGGGACCAGCGGCTGGACCGCCAGTGGCAACTTTATAAAAATTGACACCGGCGTAGGCATCACCGGTACCAATACCACGCCCAATGGCCTCGCCACACCGACAGCAGTTGATGTCGACAACGATGGCAAGGTTGACTTCATCTACGCGGGCGACCTGCGCGGCAACTTATGGAAGTTCGACGTTACCAGCACCACTCCCAGTCAGTGGAGTTCGCCTCCGAACAG
>JAYUFH010000409.1:0-9730 GCA_043738765.1 Pseudomonadota bacterium
AAACAAGGCGCAGGACATGGAATCCGCCCGCCAATCCAAGGCCATTACAGAGAATACTAAGGAGCTGGCGAGTCTCTTGTCTGCAAGTCCAGGCAAGGAGTCGGACATCCTCGGTCAAAGGGCGGCACAGACGAATGATCGTGCGGTACTGATTCCCATCGCCGGAAACACATTCGCTTCAGCAGACTTACTGGAGACGCTGAGTCGGTCCGCTGATTTTGGCGTGGTGCAGACTGTGGCAAGAAACAAAAATACCGCCAGCAAGACCCTGGAGTGGATTTATAGGAACCATCGCTATCCGCCCTATTTCTATATGAACCTATCAGGTAATCCGAATACGCCTGACGCTATTCTTCACGAGTTGTACGACAAGCGCGCGGAGAATGGCGGTATCGCATGGAACTTGGCGCGCAATCCTAATCTGCCCGGCGACATTCTGACCAAACTAACCCTTGAGCAGGATAAATATGTTTTGCGCGATATTTTGAACAGACCGCATCTTTCCTGCGCACAGGTAAGCAACGTAGTCAGCAGCGCGGATAAAATTCATGATAACGACTTGGCGTGGCTAATGGAGATGGCGAGGAGTCGCATGGAAGACTGCAAAAAAGGCGACGCACGATAAAGTGTCTCCGCAGAGAAGTTGTCCGGCTTGTAGGGAGGCTTTCAGCTCGCCTGACCCTGCGTTCGAGAGATACGCCGCAGAAACGCGGCGCCCATCAACTTCTCATTTGGCCATCTGTGAGCATCCATTGAATACAT
The DNA here is from genome assembly GCA_043738765.1 of Pseudomonadota bacterium. Classification (GTDB taxonomy): domain Bacteria; phylum Pseudomonadota; class Gammaproteobacteria; order Acidiferrobacterales; family UBA6901; genus JANNJF01. Next base: position 763 of record JAYUFH010000409.1, read on the forward strand.
CGTCGCTTCTTTGGGGAGTACTGTTCGGGTCCGTCGGGTTCGGTTTCTTTTTGTATGGCAAAAAGCAGAAGGCGGTCGTCCCATTGGTCTGCGGTATCGCTCTTATGGTCTTTCCATACTTCGTCTCCAACACCGTTCTTCTGGTGGCCGTTGGGATCGCTCTTGTCGCAGTGCCTTACTTTGTCAAAATGTGAGCGATGCGTAGCGTTCATCGAGTCATAGAGGCTCGGACAACCCGTAGTGAGGTGGCTGCCCTGGTGGATTCGGCGCTATCGCGCCTCGCGTGCTCTTTGGGCATAATCCACCCTGCTCAATCTGACGCAGCAGTGGATATGGGCTTAAGGTAGTGTCATTACTCTCTGATAATACTCTAGCCAGCCCCCGGGTTTTCCTGACTAAGAACCGATTCTCTGGTTCTGGCCATCTGTTTTCCTACTTCGCCGCCGATGGCACATCCCCCAGCCACTGCACCTCGCAGGGGCCCTTCGCAAGCTGCCTGACCAGTTTCTCGTCAGCGGTGATTAAAGGAAGCTTGAGTTGGGCGGCCGCCGCGATGTAGCACGCATCGTAAGCGGTGATCTTGTGTCTCAGCGCGATCTCCAGGGTATCCTCGGCCAGGAGCTGGGCCGGGATGACGGCAAGACCGAGGCCCGCCAGATCGCGCAGGTGTTCCCGGGCGCCCTTCGGCGGATAGGCCGAGCGCTGCACCCACTTCCAGAATACGTTGGCACATTCAATGAAAAAGAAATCCGGCACGATGAGTTCGGCGCCGTTTTCTTGTGCGAACCGTGCGAATACCGTCTGTGCCTCGGTGGAAAGCACCTCAGGTACGAATATCTTCACTGCAACACTGGCGTCGACCACCGCCCGGAACAAAGCCGGATTCACCGGCGGCGGTCCTCGCGGATCAGCTCGGCCGAGTCCGTCCACCCTCGGGGCAGCTCGATCTTCCGCGCCCGCTGCCGGATACGTTCGATGACCGCCGCAGTTCCACGGCGCGATTCCCGCGCGCGCAGTCCCTGACTGAGGAGTTGGATCACTTCGGCGGTTACCGAGCGGTTCTCTTCTTGTGCAAGTTTCTGAATGCGTTTGTAAAGCTTCTCGGGGACATTGCGTACATGCAAGGTGGCCATGGGGGATCTCCTTGTGTTCCTGTGCTGAGTCTAGTCGATGCTGGTTGCAGAATGCAACCATAGAGCCATGAGGGTCGGGCCTCATCCGCTGCGGTGCCCCTTTAAATCATAAAGATAACTGGCGGTGATGCTGGATGGAGAGCAGATATAGGTTAGCGCCGCGCAAGGCAGTTAACACCCGATAATCCCCGCTGATGGTCTCGCGCAAACGCGTATTTTTCACCAGGCGCTGTTTTAGGGTTGCCAGGCGCATCAGTCCTTTAAAACGCACCGAGTATTGCGCACTGGCGATTCCGGCTCCACCCGCAACTCGGTGCACACACTTCTGCGATGGCCTGCAACGGATTAACGGCTAAGGGTGGGGTGGATGATGGGTGTTGGTCGTTTTGGTTGGCAGGGTTACGAAGGCCCGACCTCGCCGGCCGGTTTACGAAGGTGCATCGAGACAGGTCGTCAGCCCACAGGCCCCTGACCGCCTTCGACCGGCAGCCGGAACCAGAAAACGGCGCCGCCTTCCGGACCATTCTGTGCGCCGATCTCCCCGCCGTGGCGCGTGATCAGTTCCTTGCTGATGGCAAGCCCCAGCCCGGTGCTTTTTTCATTGCCTGTGGGAAGGTTCTTGAGTTGCGCGTACTCGACAAACAGCTTGCCCATGTCCTGCGCTGCGATGCCGGGGCCGGTGTCCGACACATCGCAGCGGATAAAACCGGCGTCGCTTCGGGTGGACACGGTCACGCGTGCGCCCGCCGGGCTGAACTTGATGGCGTTGCCGATCAGATTCTCCAGCACTTGCATCAGACGCAGGTCGTCGGCCTGAATGATCGGCAGGCCGGTCTCGAACCGCATGTCGAGGGCGATGCCCTTGCTTTTTGCATAGGCGCCGTTGCGCGTCACCGCCTGACGCACCACCGCGCCCAGGTCGGTCGGCTGCCGGGTTATTCGCAGCCTTCCGCCGCGCAGGGCATGCTGATCGAACAGGTCCGACACGATCTGCTGCATGAACTGTCCGGACTCGATCAGCAGTTCCAGCGCCGACCGGGCGTCCTCCGACAGCGGCGTGCCCGGGGCATGTCCGGCGTGGACCTGGCGCGCGATGTCGAGCATGAGCATGATGGGTTTCTTGAGGTCGTGGCTCACGATGCGCAGATAGCGGTCGTTAGTCTCCTTGAGCTGCTTGAGCGAAAGCTGGGCCCTGACCCGCGCGCGCACCACCGCCATGTCCGTGGGCTTGGTAATATAGTCGTTGGCGCCCCACTGCAGCGCGCTGACCACGTCGCCCGACTCGCCGTTTCCGGAGATCACGATGATGGGCACGTCGAGCGCCGAGTGCGACTCGCGCAACTGCACCAGCAGGTCCAGCCCGCTCATGCCCGGCAGCTTGATGTCGAGCAGGATCAGGTCGAACCGGGTTGCGCGTATTTGCTCCAGCGCCCCATGGGCATCGCCTGCGACAGCGACCACATGACCCTCTCTTTCCAGCCCGATGGCCAGCACGTCGCGCATGCCGGCGGCATCATCGACCACGAGGATATGGGAGGGCTCCGTGACGGCGCCATCGTGCGGGTTGTGCATGGGAAGCCGAATCGCCTCACGTAATAAAAAAGTGACAGAGGGATTATATTCTAATCCCTCTGTCACCTTTTATTCACATTTTTGTGTCCAGGGTACATGCGCACTCTAAATTTACATCACGCGATGCTCAATGAGATGGGTGTTCCATATTCTCCATGACCCTCGCCCCACTTCCCCGAGAGTCTCTGCTCCCTCCCGCCCGTCACGCCGCCTTATCCTGCCCGATCGTGAGCTTGAGCCCAAGCGCGCGCAGCAGCTCCATGATCGTGTCGATCTTGGGATTGCCGCGGCGGGAAAGCGTGCGGTAAAGACTCTCGCGGCTCACCCCGGCGGACTTTGCCAGCGCCGCCATGCCGCCCCTGGCCTGCGCGACATTGCGCAAGGCTTCGAGCAACACAGCGGGTTCGCCATCTTCCAGGGCCGCATTGAGGTAGGCGATAACGTCTCTCTGGGTCTTCAGGTAGTTGGACGTTTTGAATGCCGCGGACTTCATCGTTGTCTCCGGTAATCCGGCCAGTACGATTTGGCCATTTCGATATCGCGGGCCTGCGTGGATTTGTCGCCACCACTGAGCAGGATCACGCGGGTTCTGCCCTCGCGAGGAAATTACACGGCTCGCACAATGGTACTTGCGTATTTCGATATCCAATGGAGCGTAGCCTGTGGGCCACATTGAAGCAAGCCCTGTGGTTTTCCGGAAGGTTCATTCGTTGTTCGTCAGTTAAAACGCACCGAGTATTTCGCACTGGCGATTCCGGCTCCACCCGCAACTCGGTGCACACACTTCTGCGATGGCCTGCAGCGGATTAACGGCTGAGGACGGGGCGGATGATGGGTGTTGGTCGCTGGTCGCTGGTTGTTTTGGCTCGGGGTAATCGAAGCAGGGTAATCAAAGGGTCGGTGTACTTGAAATAGAAACCAATGTTGTTGGACCTGTAAACATACGAATAAGGCCTGTCAGAGGTCAGGAGTGAGTTATCATTATGTTAGAGATCAATAGGTAGAGCAGGTCCGAGCCTTACACATCCTCTCAAACATCCAACCTTCGAGAAGTCTCAAAATGACCTTTTCAGACCGAAAATTAAAAACAGAAGGCAGGCGCCCCGCCGCCCTGTACAATGCATTCGAGTTTTAACCAACCAGGATTCTCTTAACCATGACCAAAATATTTTCTCTGTGTTTCGTTGTATTGATCGGCCTCGGCCTGGTTGTTCAGGACGCCGATGCCCGGCGTCTGGGTGGTGGCGGCAGCATTGGCAAGCAGCGAACAACTTCACCCCAGAAGCAGGCACAGCCCCCGGCGCCGGCCGCCGCGCCCGGCGCACCGGCTCCGTCCGGTGCCAGCCGATGGCTCGGTCCTCTCGCGGGCCTCGCGGCCGGTGGCTTGCTCGCCTCCCTGTTCATGGGGCAAGGCGCCGGCGGTGCGTTCGGAAGCATGCTGATGATTCTGGCGCTGGTCGCCGGTGCGGTCTTCATTTTCCGCATGCTGCGCCGTCCGTCGCCGCAGCCGGTACAATACGCCGGCAGTGCTGCGACAAGCATGATCGACATGCCGGCCAGCGGCGGCGCCACCACGCCACTGGCAACCCGCGGCACCCGGCCGCTCTGGTTCGAAGACGCGCCCTTCGCGCGCGAAGCCAAGAAACATTTTATCCGCCTGCAGGATGCCAATGACCGCGGCGATCTCAACGACATTCGCGAGTTCGTTACCCCGGAGATGTACGCCGAAATCAGCCTGCAAATTCAGGAGCGCGCCGGCAAGACCAACAAGACCGAGGTGGTATCCCTCAACGCCGACATCGCCGATGTCATCACCGACGGCGATCTGGTCATCGCCAGCGTGCGCTTCACCGGACTGATCCGCGAAGAGGCCAATGCGCCGGCCGAGTCGTTCAGCGAAATCTGGCACATCCAGAAGTCCGAGTCGCAACCCAACGCCGCCTGGTTTATTGCCGGCATACAGCAAACCTGAAAATAGTGTGAGGGTCAGAGAGGCTTTTCTTCTAACTATTCCAGGCTGAAAATATTCCCGCAACATCGTCTGGACGTCTTTTCAATCTTCGTGGAGCGCACCTGTTTGCAGAGGTGTCCAGCTTTGGTGCCCGTAGCGTCAACGCGAACCTTCTGCCTGCCGGAAGGTTCAAGCCGCAGTTTCACATTGGTGCTGGAGAAAAGACATTATGATGTTGCGAAGGATGTTGACCAATATCTGCTCTGACCGGTTAGCGGAAAGTCGTGACTTCTATGTTGGGCTTTTGGGGTTCGCGGTCAAGTACGACAGTGACTGGTACGTGCAGTTAGTCTCGCCCGAAAACCCCGAGTTTGAATTCGGAATTATTCGCCGGGACCACGAATTAGTGCCTCCGGAGCACCAAACAAGCCCCCGAGGCGTATATATCACTTTCGTCGTTACGAACGTCGACCAAAGCTACGCGCAAGCTCTAGCAATGGGCCTGGCGATTGTGCAGCCACCGCGTAACGAATTCTATGGTCAGCGACGTTTCCTCACGATGGACCCAAACGGCTGTCTCATCGATATTTGTTCTCCATGGGAAGCGGAATAACGGCAATTGAATGGCTGCTGATATTGCACTCCAGCGAACCATCAAAAAAGCTGGGCTTTTTACCGTCCGTTGAGCTTTATCATTGGGCGCATAGGTACTCGCCCATGTCGTTCAATGCGGCAGGTGATGCCTAATACAGTCTTCAGGTCGGCAAATAATTTTTGCGGTCGATGTCGAAACCCCGCTCGCTGGCGCGTCATTGTATCGAGCGAGAACGACTCGCCCCCCCAACCTTATTGAGAGGACCGCCATGAACTACACGATACTGATCTACGAAACCCCAGCCGACTTTGCCGCACGCACCGACCCCGATCCCAAGAAACGGGAAACTTACTGGGCGGCCTGGCCCCCGTATTCCAAGGCGCTCAAAGACGCGGGCATTTTTGTAAGCGGCGCCGGGCTGCAGCCCCCGGATAGTGCCACGACGCTGAAGTTCCACGACGGACGGCGACTGGTGCAGGACGGGCCCTATGCCGATACCAAGGAACAACTGGGTGGGTTCTTTATCATCGATGTGCCGGACCTCGACACGGCGCTGGACTGGGCGGCGCGCATTCCGCATGCCGCGGGACGGACCTTCGAGATACGTCCCAATCTCTCGCCGATGCCTAAACCTTGAAGGAGGGTGTCATGAAGCTCTATTCGCATCCCGCCTCGCCCAACTGCGTCGCCGTGCGGATGACGGCGGCGCAGCTCGACATCGCGCTGGAGATCGAGTTCGTCGATCTCCTCGGCGGCGCGCAGCACGCACCGGCGTTTCGGGCCATCAACCCCAACGGGCTGGTGCCGTCGCTGGTCGATGACGCCTTCGTCCTGTGGGAAACCCAGGCGATTATCCAATACCTCGCGGCCGGTGTGCCTGACACACCGCTGTGGCCGGACAACGCGCGCTCCCGCGCCGACATCGCCCGTTGGCAATTCTGGGCGGTGGCGCACTGGATGCCCGCGTTGCGCCCCTTCCTGTACGAAAATCTGTTCAAGGCCCTCAAGGGAGAGGGCGGGCCCGATCCGGCGGTGCTCGAAAAGGCCGACGTGGCCTTTGAGCCACCGGCGCGCGTCCTGGACAACTGCCTCGGCGATCGGAGCTTCGCCGTGGGCGAGGGCATGACGCTGGCCGACATCGCACTCGCGTCCTATCTGATGTACGCCCGGCCTGCACGGATTCCGTTACAGAAATATCCGCGCATCAGGCGCTGGCTCGACACCATCGAACGGATGCCCTCGTGGATGAAAGCAACCGCCAGTGGCGCAGGCATGTTTGAGGCGGCTGGCGTCCGTCTCGATGGCCCATAAATTAGGGCCACATTGCGCAAGCGGTGGGCTGAGGCTGGCCATGGACGCGCGTCATACAGTCGAACGGGCGGCGCGCGATTCGTACAGCCGGCTGATCGCCTTCCTGGCCGCGCGTTCGCACGACGTCGCGGCGGCGGAAGATGCGCTCGCCGATGCCTTTCAAGCGGCTTTGGAAACCTGGCCGCGCGGCGGCGTGCCGGACAAGCCGGAGGCATGGCTGCTCACCGCCGCGCGCCGCAGGCTGATCGATGGCGCCCGCCACGCCCGCGTGCAGGCCGATGCCGTGCCGGTCCTGCTCGCGGCGGCGGATGAGGCGCAGGCGCTGGCGGATACCGACGTCGTGTTCCCCGACGAGCGACTCAAGCTGATGTTCATCTGCGCGCACCCGGCGATCGCGGCCAACGTGCGTACGCCGCTGATGCTGCAGGTCGTGCTGGGCCTCGACGCCGCGCGTGTCGCCAGCGCATTTCTCGTGCAGCCGGCCGCGATGGGCCAGCGGCTCAGTCGCGCCAAGACAAAAATCCGCGACGCGCGCATTGCATTCGAAGTGCCCGCGGCGAAGGAGTTACCGGCGCGTCTCGACGCCGTGCTGGAAGCGATCTACGCTGCTTACGGCAGCGGCTGGGACGACGTCGCGGGTGCGGACGCACGCCGCAAGGGGCTGGCCGCGGAGGCCGTCGATCTCGGCCGGCTGCTGCGGCGGCTGCTGCCCGCCGAACCGGAGGCGCAGGGGTTGCTGGCGCTGATGCTCCATTGCGAGGCGCGCCGGGAGGCGCGCCGCACCACGGCGGGCGCCTACGTGCCGCTCACTGAGCAGGACGTCGCACGCTGGTCGCAACCGCTGATCGGTGAGGCGGAGAAGTTATTGGCGGCTGCCGAACAAGCCGGCCGCCTCGGGCGCTTCCAGCTCGAAGCGGCGATCCAGTCGGTGCACGCACGGCGTGCATCGACCGGCCATACCGACTGGGAAGCCATCGCCCTGTTGTACGAAGGGCTGGTGCGGTTTGCACCCACCATCGGGGCGCTGGTCGGCCGCGCCGCCGCCGTTGCCGAGGCGCGCGGCGCGGCGACGGGATGGGCGCTGCTCGACGCCATCCCCGCTGAGGCGGTCAAGAGCTATCAACCTCACTGGGCGCTGGCCGCCCATCTGCTCACGCGCCTGCGACGATCGGATGAGGCCGCCGATGCGTACCGCCGCGCCATCGGCTTGTGCGAGGACCCGGCCATGCGCGAGTTCCTGGCGCGGCAGGCAGCGCAGACACTGTCAGCGTAAAGCGCCATGCCACATTATCGAAGCGCATACTAGCGCAAGGTTTCCAACCGACAGCTGTGTCGGTCGCACACCAATACGCTGCCCTGTTCATACCAATCCCCGAGCACGGTGCGGCGCGCTGTCCGGCCGCTGAGCTGCAGGTCGTGTTGCGCCGGCCGATGGGTATGGCCATGGATCAAATGCCGCACGCCGTGTTGGCGCATGACCGTCTCTACCGTCTCAGTATTGACATCCATGATCTCCGGTTTTTTCTCCGCCATGGCCGCCTTGCTGGTCTCGCGCAGGTTGCGCACCACGGCGTTGCGTTCGTCCACCGTCTTGCTCAGAAAGCCTGCGATCCATTGCGGGTCACGCACCACGCGGCGGAAGTCGAGGTAGGCCACGTCATCGGTGCACAGGGTGTCGCCGTGCATCAGCAACACGCGTTCACCGTAGAGGTCGATGAGGGTCGGGTCCGGCAGCAGGTGGCAGCCGCTGGCCTTTTCAAAGTCGGTGCCGATGAGGAAATCCCGGTTGCCATGCATAATGAAGGCTGGCGTGCCGCCTTGGGTGAGAGTGTGCAGCGCATCGACGATGGGCGCGAACTCCGCGTCGTTGGCGGCGTCGTCCCCGATCCAGTATTCGAACAGATCGCCCAGGATGTACAGCGCCTCGGCGCGCGCCGCGCGCTGGCGCAGGAAGTCGAGGAACAGATTGATGACTGCTGGCCGCTGTGCGCACAGGTGCAGATCGGAGATGAAGAGGGTAGCCATGGGCGCGGCGATGGGCGTCCTACTCGACGATAATGGCCTTCTCGATGATCACCTCGGTCAACGGCACGTCCTTATGGCCGGCGCGGGTGCCGGTGGGCACGCCCTTGATGCGGTCGACCACGGTCATGCCGTCCGCCACCTTGCCGAACACGCAATAGCCCCAGCCGGCGGGGTTGGGCGCGGTGTAATTCAGGAAGTCGTTGTCCGCCACGTTGATGAAGAACTGCGCGCTGGCGGAGTGTGGGTCACTGGTGCGTGCCATGGCCAGGCTGCCGCGTTCGTTGCGCATGCTGTTGGCGCCTTCGTTTTGGATCGGCGCGTGCGCGCTCTTTTGTACCATGCCTGGAAGAAACCCGCCGCCCTGGACCATGAAGTTATCGA
>JAYUFH010000410.1:0-9724 GCA_043738765.1 Pseudomonadota bacterium
AGGGCGGCCGATGAAAAGCGTGTCCGTCACAGTGATCAACAAACTCGGCATGCATGCGCGTGCCTCGGCTAAATTTGTCGGTCTGGCCTCGCAGTTCAAATGCGATGTCACCCTCGGAAGAAACGGGCAACAGGCTAATGGCAAGAGCATCATGGGCATCATGATGCTGGCTGCCGGTAAAGGCAGCCAGCTGGATCTGCACGTGGACGGCGATGACGAAGAGCACGCACTCAGCGCCTTGAGCGAACTGATCCAGAACCGCTTCGGCGAGGACGAATAGCGCCATGCTCTCTCTGCACGGGACCGGAGTCAGCAGCGGTATCACTATCGGCAAGGCCTATGTGCTGCATCGGGAGCGCCCCGAGGTGCCTGAATACGTGCTGCCGATGCGCCTGGTCGAGGAAGAGATCGCACGCTTCAAGGCCGCCATCGAAAATGCACGCAGCCAGCTGGAGCGCATACGCAAACACATCCCACGCTCGGCGCCGCCGGAAATCGCCAGCATCATCGACACCCACCTGCTGATCCTGCACGACAAGATGATTTCCGAGGCGCCCATCGGCACGATACGCAAGCGCCAGTGCAATGCCGAGTGGGCGCTCAATATCCAGAGCGACCTACTCGGCAAGGTGTTCGAGCAGATGGATGACCCGTACCTGCGCAACAAAAAAACCGACGTCAACCAGGTGGTCGACCGGGTGCTGCGCAACCTGCTGCTCAACCAGGAAGACGAGCACGAACAGATCTCCGATGCGCTGGAAGGCCAGATCGTCGTAGCCAATGACCTGACGCCGGCGGATACTGTGCTGTTGAAACACAACCACATCGGCGCCTTCATCACCAACCTGGGCGGCCCCATTTCGCACACGGCGATCCTCGCGCGCAGTCTGGAGATTCCCGCCATCGTCGCGGTACACAACGCCACCCGCTATATCCGCAATGGCGACGACCTGATCGTCGATGGCAAGCTTGGCACGGTGATCGTCGCACCGGAAAAGAATATCGTTGCCGAATACCGCCAGAAGCAGAAAGATATTCTGCAGCTGCGGCGCGTGCTCGAGACCATCAAGGCCAGCCGTTCAGTCACGCGCGACGGCAGCGATATTGCCCTCTACGCCAATATCGAACTACCGGATGACGTCAAGGGTGTGAAAAAAGTCGCGGCGGAAGGCGTCGGCCTCTACCGCACTGAATTCCTCTTCATGAACCGTCCGCAACCGCCGGGCGAGGACGAACAATACCGCGCCTATGTGAAAGTCGTGAAGGCCCTGGATGGCAAACCGGTCACCATACGCACCCTGGACCTCGGGGCGGATAAGCGCGTGGATGGCGGCGGCCGCGCCGGCGAGACCGTCAGCGTCAACCCGGCCCTGGGTTTGCGCGCGGTGCGTATGTGCCTGCAGGACCCCGCCCTGTTCCGACCGCAGCTGCGCGCCATTCTGCGCGCCTCGGCACAAGGACCGGTACGCATGATGATCCCGATGATCTCCAGCCTGGACGAGGTGTTACGCGTATTGGACCTGGTGGAGGAGACCAAGGCGGACCTGACGCGCGAGAATGAAAAATTCGACGCCAACATCGAGGTCGGCGGAATGATCGAGGTCCCGGCCGCGGCGGTTGCCGCCGATCTGTTCGCGCAGCACCTGGACTTCCTGTCCATCGGCACCAACGATCTCATTCAATACACCCTGGCCATCGATCGCGTGGATGACGCCGTCAACTATCTCTACGACCCGCTGCATCCCGCGGTGCTGCGACTCATCGCGATGACCATCAATGCCGGTCAGTCGGCGCAGATCCCCGTGGGCATGTGCGGCGAAATGGCGGGCGATCCGCATTACACGCGCCTGCTTCTCGGCCTGGGTCTGCGTGAATTCAGCATGCACCCCTCTGGTCTTCTGGAGATCAAACGTATCGTACGGGAAAGCGAGCTGGATCATCTACGGCAGGCCGCCGACGAAATCATGCAGGCGCGCGATACTGCCACATTGCATGCACTGGTGGAAAAGTTGAACAGCCGCTAAGTGCGCCACGTCCCCAGGCAGGGGGACAACACTCAGCGGCGGTAGGGATTCCTCGGCAGGTGCGGGCCCATCTCTTCGCTCACCGTCTGCGTTAAAACGGGTGGCGGAACGTCGATAGCCTGGCGGCGGTCGTCGACGATGGCGTACATCCCCTTTTTATACTTGTCCTTGCCCGGGTCAAAACCCTCTTCCACGCGGGCGGAGAAATTTTCTTTCAGCACGGAGACAACATTAATTTTCTTCAGGCGGAAGGGGCGCCAAAAAGGGGTCGGTCGGCCGGAGGAGGAGTAACCGCGGACTTGATATGCGTCCAGCAACACCTCGCCGCTCTCCGCAGTGTAGATCGCGTGGGGTTCGAGGACGCGAATATGATTCTGTCCATGATAGCGGATGGCGACGCAGTGCTTTTCCTTGATAGCGTGCGTCAGTAACTTGAGGATATTAGGCATCGCACCAACAACCTTTTTTTTGCGTTTGGTAGGCATTTACACGGATTATAGTACGCTTCGGGCCTGCGCGCCGGAAAGAATTCCGGACAAATGGCCATTTCCACATCGCATACGGTTTCGCCGTGGATCGACTTTCCGCGCCCGCCCCTTGCCCGGCGCTTAGAGTCTCTAACAAAATGAATATGATTCTGAATCGCCAAGGATGCCATGAAAAACACTGTTCAACCCAAATACACTTGGCGTCCTTAGCGGTTAATTCTTTTTGTTAGCGACGCTTAGCAGACTGCTGACAAGGTCCCCACGGGGGAAAAACAACCCGCGTGCGGCCCACGGACGGGCCGCCATTTTTTAAACACGCTTTATGTGTTTCCCCCTGCGGGGACAGGCAAAAATGTAGCAAAGCGCCCTTGTATTATAGATAGATGGGGCGCACTTTTCGCTTTGTGGGTTGACAAGGTCCCCTGCAGGGGACCTTGTCAACAACCTGTTAGATCAGGAACAGGCTGGCCAGCCCCAGGAAGGAGAAGAAACCCACCACGTCCGTCACCGTAGTCAGCACCACCGTGCCCGCCAGTGCCGGGTCGACCCCGAACTTGCGGATCAACAGCGGCAACAACACCCCGGCCAGCGCCGCGGCAAGCAGATTGATCGCCATGGCCGTACCCATCACGAATCCGAGCATGGGGGTGTGATAGGCAAAATAGGCCACCGTGCCCACCACCACTTTAACAAACCCACCGCCAATTCCTTGGTCAACACTCGCATAACATTCACGCCGGTAATCCGCCCCATGGCAATGCCGCGGATAACGATGGTCAGCGTCTGCGTACCGGCGTTCCCACCCATGCTGGCCACGATGGGCATCAACACCGCCAACGCCACCACCTTTGCAATGGTTGCCTCGAACAGACCGATGACCCAGGAGGCGAGAAAGGCCGTGAGCAGGTTGACGCCCAGCCACAGTGCGCGATTCTTGGTGCTGCGCGCCACCGGGGCGAACATATCATCCTCTCTCAAACCGGCGCGCGCCATCACCGTACGATTCGCTTCTTCGCGGATGACGTTCACCACGTCGTCCACGGTGATCCGCCCGAGCAGTCGCTCGCGCTCGTCCACCACGGGTGCCGTGATCAGGTTGTAACGTTCGAACGCGGCGGACACTTCCTTGTCAGGCGTGAGGGCCTGAAACTTGGTGATGTCACGTTTCATCACCTGACTCACGCGCAGCTGCGAATCGGCAGTCAGTAGCGCCGACAGGGACAGTTCGCCGATGAGCCGGTCACTGCGACCGACGACAAATAAGCGATTGGTATGTTCCGGCAGCTCACCCGGCAACGTAGGTAGCGCGTCACCACTTCCAGAGAAAGGTTCTCGCGCACCGTCACGGTATTCACATTCATCAGACCGCCGGCGGTGTCCTCCGGGTAGGACATGACCGCGTCCAGGCGCTGGCGGTCCTGCTGGTCCATGGCCAACAGGATGCCGGCGATCACCGCATCCGGTAAATCCGGAATCAGGTCGGCGATATCGTCGATGTCCATGGTGCGCGCGGCGGCCACCAGCTGCGCGTCGTCCATTTTTCGGATGAGGTCGTCGCGCACACCCTCCGCCACCTCCAGCAACACCTCGCCGGCGATATCGGAGCCCACCAAGGCCCAGAGTGCATGGCGCAGGACGGGAGGCAGACTTTCAAGATAGTTGCCGATATCCGCTGGATGCAGCTCGGCGAGTATGGTGCGCACATCCTCGACGTGATCTTTGTCGAGGGCGTTAAGGATAAGTTTGAGCTTGTCAGGTTCTTTTTTTCTGCGCATGTCTGTCAAGCTCATCTAGCGTGGCAGGGTGTTGCCGGCTTTCCACCAGCCGCTGGCATGAGTGTAGTGGCAACGCATAAATTCCGGAAGTCTCCCGGCGAAATTTTTGTCGCCGGAGTCGATGTACATGCGGGTAGTGTCGCGACCACAACACTTCGGCGTGGAGTGCGGCGGCTTGCCGCCGCTTTGGTGAAAGCGGGAGCATGCCCCCGCACTCCGGAGAAAGGCCTGGTTTGGCGGGAGGCTGGAAACGAAAACGCCGCCCTGGCAGGCGGCGATCCGGGGACAAAGGTGTTAATAGCGGGCGATCAGCCGCCGGCCACGGTCATATTTTCGATCAGGATGGAGCCGGTGCGGGTGCTGCCACGCCGGTCCACGTCGTTGCCGATCTCGCGGATGTGCTGGAACATGTCTTTCAGGTTGCCGGCCACGGTGATCTCTTCCACCGGGTACTGGACCTCGCCCTGCTCCACCCAGAAACCGGCGGCGCCGCGCGAGTAGTCGCCGGTGACGTTGTTGACGCCGAAGCCGATAAGCTCGGTGATGAGCAAGCCGGTGTGCATGGTCTTGAGCAGCGCCGGCAGATCGCGTGGTCCCGATTCTATGCTCAGGTTGTGTACGCCGCCGGCATTGCCCGTGGTCTGCATGCCTAGCTTGCGTGCCGAATAACAGTCCAAAACATAGCCCTGCAATATTCCGTCGCGCACCAGATCCCGGTCGCGCGTCGCCACGCCTTCGTTGTCGAAGGGCGCGCTCCCGAGGCCGCGCGGCAGATGCGGCTGTTCGTATATGCGCACCAGCGGGGCAAACACCGGTTTGCCCAGGTGATCGAGCAGAAACGATGCTTGGCGATACAAGCTACTACCTCGTACAGCGCCGATAAAATGCGACAACAAGCTGGCGGCCACCGGTGCTTCATAGATCACCGGTGTCTGGCAGGTCTTGAGTTTGCGCGCGCCCAGGCGCCGCAGCGTACGCTGGGCCGCCTGACGCCCCACCGCGTCCGCCACCTCCAGGTCCGCTTTGCTGCGCGCCGTGGTGTACCAGTAATCCCGCTGCATGCCACTGTCGTCCTGGCCGATGACGGCGCAACTCAGGCTATGGCGGGTGGCGGATACGGCGCCGAGAAACCCCAGCGAGTTGCCATACACCTCCAGACCCTCGTGACTGGACAGGGACGCGCCCTCGGAGTTCTGGATGCGCGGGTCGGCATCGCGCGCCGCGCTTTCGCAGGTTTGCGCCAGAGTGATGGCACTTTCCACGCTAGGGTTCCAGGGGTGATAAAGATCCAGATCGGGGATGTTGGTCGCCAGGGCGGCGCGATCCGGCAAGCCGGAAAATTCGTCCGCGGCGGTGTAGCGCGCGATGCTGGCGGCGGCGCGCACCGTATCGCGCAGCGCCGCGAGGCCCAGATCCGAGGTGCTCGCCGATCCGCTCTTCTGGCCGAAATACACGGTGATGCCCATGCCCTTGTCGCGGGTGTGCTCCACGGTTTCCACTTCCCCCAGACGTACGTTGACCGACAGGCCCTGGCTCACGCTGATACTCGCCTCGGCGGAACTGGCGCCCTGGCGCTGGGCCTCCGCCAGTACTTCCTGCACCAGTGCGGTGAGCTGTTCCGGGGTGGAAGCGGATTTCGTTTCTGACAATGTGGTCGATGACATGTACAGGTTACCTTGTAGTGTGATGACCCGCGCGCGCTAGGTACTGTTGGGCGTGCCGCGGGCACTCTTCTGTTTTGCGCAATTACCCTAAAAACATATTTGAACCGCTACATGAAAAGGAAACTCCCCCATCTCACAAAAAATGGTCAAACTCGCCTGCTTTGAAGGCCGAACCCATATAAACGTGTAAGCATTCGAAGACTACAAGCTCTTCGCCGCCGCCAGGTCGTAGCCGTGGCGGTGAACCCCCCGGGTTTTGTTATCCGCGTCGCTGTCGGTGTAGCTGACTTCAACGGCAGTGTAGCTCAGGTACAGACGTTCCGCGGCGGCGCTCGCTTCGCTGCGGGTGTCTACCGTTCGATAAAACGTCGGTAAACACCGTTGAAAGGTATACGTCAGGTACTCCTGGAGTTGGTTGTTCCCGGTGCGGACAAAATGAATCTTGACTTGTTTGCCCGTGCTGCCGGAAACGGCCTCCCGCAGGATGCCGACGCTGGCGCCGTCCTGTCTTTTGCCGGTGGTTATCACGCTGAAGTCAGGTTTGGTGGTTTCCCGATTCGCCAACACGCCGGTCTGCATGCTGATTTTGCGGTGCACCCCGAAGGCGAAAAAATCCAGGGCGATCAGTCCTTCGTAACCCGTGGCCGTGACATTGCCTTTGAGACCTTCGTAGTCCATGTAGATCGCCATGTTGATCCCACCTTCTGTTTAAATAAATGAATGAAACTAATTTTCCCAGACTTTTCCAAACCGAATGCCAAACAGTTTGTTCTTTTCCACCACGTTTTTGAACGTGTTGGGGTTGTCGTCGGGGTGGTGCTCGGCGTAAAGAAGCCTGGCGGGAGATTCCGGGATGATAAAGAGCTTGGCATGCGGGATCTTCTCTGGGGAGAAAACGATTTTCTCCACTGGGCCGACCCGGCCGCTTTTGTATATCTTATAGCGGGACTTGGCTTTATCGACGGCGTCAATTTGATTAAACACGTTCATGAAATACCAGGTCTCCCCCTGGAAGGGGATCGGCAGCAATTCCGCCACGTCGCTCACCACGGGGCGCAGGAGTTCGGCGGCCCGGGGGGCGAGGATAAAGCTGCCCGGAGTGCAATAGGTAATGTCCGGGTCTTTGTATTTATCCAGATTGCGGCCGTCGTCATCAAACCACTCGATCGCGGGAGGGGTCCAGTTAGGCGCCTTCTTTCGTCCTTGGTAGAAAATATCCTGCGGGATCGTGCTTTTGCCGGCCAACACGACCGTAACATCTTCTGCGTACACAAAACGTTTCTTGTTCGCATTATCGGAATATATGCCGTACACGATCATGGTTAGCTCCATTTTATCTTTTCATTAATCGCGAACGTACCCACCTGCAATGACCGTGCAATATCCTGGAGCGCTTCCTCAATATCCGCTTTCGTTGCACCAGGCATCGCTGCCGCATCACGAAGCATAATAAACGCGTTTTCATGATAGGAATCCGTATGGACTCTGCTGTGGGCAAAAGCATTCGGCATATCTGGGTGCGGCGTATGTCTTACATCGCGGGGCAGATAGGCCGAGTTGGCCGCGCCGTGCGGGTCGATCCCAAACTGAAGCAAGATTTTTAACGCATCCTGTGCCCGCCTATCCCACCACGCCACCACATGATGCAAGTCCATGTCTTGGGATCTGGTACCGGAATAAGCGCCCGCATTTTTCTTGAATCGATATCTCGCCCGGCGTCGGGCACGGCGTAGCTCGGCACTGACGTTGCCTTTGATTTCTCTCAGGGTGGTTTGAAATTCTTCCTGGGTTTTGTCGATGACCCGGTCTAGCAGCGAATGCGCCGCGCCCAGGTTGCCCGTGATCTGCAACAAGCCTTCCAGTAGTTCTTTTTCATCGATAAAAACGATTTCCGGTTCGTCTTTGTCGTCTTTCTTCATGGTATTGCCCCTGATCGATTGGCTCACTTACGCAAAAATTGTGCTCACATTGGATCCGGCCTTATAAATTGGGATTAATCAGGGCTTCCAAAAGCAATTTTCAGGAGCGGCCATGCGCTTATTGCTGGGTACCGCCCACCGTCAGGCCGTCGATCAACAGCGTCGGCTGACCCACCCCCACGGGCACGCTCTGGCCGTCCTTGCCGCAGGTGCCGACACCGCTGTCCAGCTGCAGGTCGTTGCCCACGCGGGTCACGCGCGTCAGCACGTCCGGTCCGTTGCCGATAAGGGTGGCGCCCTTCACCGGGCGGGTGATCTTGCCGTTTTCGATGAGATACGCCTCGCTCGCGGAGAACACGAACTTGCCCGAGGTGATGTCCACCTGGCCGCCGCCGAAATTCACCGCGTAGAGACCCTTCTTCACCGAGGCGATGATCTCTGCCGGATCGTGTTTGCCCGCAAGCATGTAGGTATTGGTCATGCGCGGCATGGGCAGGTGGGCGTAGGACTCGCGCCGGCCGTTGCCCGTGGGCGCCACCCCCATGAGGCGCGCGTTCAGGGTGTCCTGCATATAGCCCTTGAGGATGCCGTTTTCGATCAGCACGGTGCACTGGCTCGGCGTGCCTTCGTCGTCCACGTTGAGGGAGCCACGCCGGTCCTTGAGGGTGCCGTCATCCACCACGGTGCATTCCTTCGAACCCACCTGTTGGCCGACGCGCCCGGCGAAGGCCGAGGTGCCCTTGCGGTTAAAATCGCCTTCCAATCCGTGGCCAATGGCCTCGTGCAACAGGATGCCCGGCCAACCGGGACCCAGCACCACCTGCATACTGCCCGCCGGCGCGGCCGCGGCGTCCAGGTTGACTAAGGCCTGACGCACAGCCTCGCGCGCATAGCCCAGCGCCATGTCGTCACGCTGAAAATAATCGTAATTGAAACGGCCGCCGCCGCCGTGGCTGCCCTGCTCGCGTCGTCCCTGGTGTTCAACGATAACGGTGACACTCAGCCGCACCAGCGGACGCACGTCCGCCGCCATCAAGCCGTCACTGCGCACTACCAGCACGATCTCGTGGGTGCCGGACAGGCTCGCCATAACCTGCTTGACCCGCGGGTCCTGACGGCGCGCCTCCGCCTCCACCGCTTCCAGCAGGCTGACTTTAGCCTCGTCCGCCAGACTCGCCAGGGGATCCACCGGTGCGTACAGCGCCAGGGCACCGCCGGCGCGAAAGACTGCGGGCGCCTGGGTGCCGCCACCCTGCCGGGCAATGGCGCGTGCCGCCCCCGCCGCATCCAGCAGGGCCGGCAGCAGGATGTCGTCGGAATAGGCGAAGCCGGTTTTTTCACCGCTGACCGCGCGGATGCCCACACCCTGCTCGATATCGTGACTGCCGGATTTCACCTGCCCTTCTTCCAGGGACCAGGACTCGTGCCGGCTGTATTGAAAATACAGATCGGCATAATCCACGTGGTGATCCAGGATGCGCCCCATAAGACGCGACAGTTCGCCGTCGTCGATGCCGGCGGGGGCCAATAGCGATGCACGTGCCTGCTGCAGAAGTTGACTCAAGCGCGCAGCCTCCGGTGTTTGATGGTGGGAAAATTACTGCGCAGGCGATCCTGCAGGGCGCGATCGCATTCGGCAATGACGTAGCCCGATCCGCGCCCCAGGCGATCCATGACCTCGCCCCAGGGATTGACGATCATGCTGTCGCCATAGGTCTCGCGACCGTTGAGATGATAACCGCCCTGGGCCGATGCAATGACATACACCAGGTTCTCCACGGCGCGGGCGCGCACCAACACCTCCCAGTGGGCGCGGCCGGTGCGGGCGGTAAACGCCGACGGCGCTGCCACCAG
>JAYUFH010000411.1:0-1342 GCA_043738765.1 Pseudomonadota bacterium
GTTCGCTTGCGTGTTCAAATACTGGCGATGCTGGCCGCATCATCGATCCGGGAAAATTGGCGCGGGGATTATTTTTCGCTGATACACCCTGCCCTATTCCGCGATACCGCCAGCGAGTGGTGATGAAGAACAGTCGCTGTAGGGTGGGCATTGCCCACCGCACGGGGCGTCGATAGGCTTCCGCTGGTGGGCGATGCCCACCCTACATAACTACATCAGTGCCGTGGTTGGGGGATGGCCGCGTCGTTGTCGCGCCTCGCCATGACGGGGTTTGGTTTGCGCAACTGTCGAGAGTCTCAGAGACGGGCCACGCTTCAGGATCCCCCGGCGCCTTGACCCAGGCTGGTTTCACAGGTGGTGTTACAGTCGGAAATGCGTCAGGGGTTAAACCGCTCCACGGATTCGAGCAGGCGCTTGCCGTGGATCACGGCGAGGACGCGGATCGCCTCATCAGTGAGTTCGTAGATCAACCGCTAACTGAAGAGGAAGCGTTCGCGCACGTTGGGGTCGGCGAGTTCCGGCACGGTGCGCCCGAGTTGGGGGTGCGCGGGCAGTTCGTCGGCGAGGTCGAACAGGCGTTCGACGACTTGTTGGGCGTGGTAGCGGGAGTCTCGGCTGATGTACCCGGCGAGGCGATCGATGTCATCGAGCGCCTCGCGCGTCCAGATCAGGGCTTGAGCCATTTACTCAAACGTTCTTTGGCCTGCTCGTGCGTGAGGTGTCTGCCGTCGCGGATGTCGTCGCGCCCACGGCGTATCTTCTCAAGGACGTAGAGGTGGTACTGGATGTCCTCGATAGTGCTGTCATCCGGCAAGTGATCGAGCATCTCGCGGACGTCTTGCTTGGCGGTGTGCATGGGGTGTCTTCTCTTTGCGCTGAACTTGTCTTTAAAGCATACCACGGTGCAGGCGCTTTTTCCGCCTTGGCCGCTAACGTGGGCGTGCCAGAGGTCAGCGCCTAAACGCTTGCCGGAATTTTGTTAAGGGTGATGGAAGTGTTTTCCGGCAGCTTGCTGGAATCTCCCCGGCCAAGGCCGCGCGACGGGCAGAACGCGCCCCGGGCTAGGCGGCATGTTTCTTCACTTCACGCTCGATGCGCTTGCCGGCGACGCGGCGTACCACACGCAGCTCGTAAGACTGTTGCAGGTTCATCCAGAACTCCGGGGTCGTACCGAAATAGCGCGAGAACCTCAGCGCCGTGTCGGCCGTAATGGCGCGCGTGCCCTTCAAAATCTGTGTGATGCGATTCGGGGGTACGCCTAAGGCATTCGCCAGGGCGCTGGCGGTCAGGCCGAGCTCCTGCATTTCCTCCTGTAGGTGCTCGCCGGGGTGGATAGGGCGCA
>JAYUFH010000412.1:0-9718 GCA_043738765.1 Pseudomonadota bacterium
GAAGTACCGGGAATGTCAGCAGGCCGATAGGCGAGGTGTGGCGGCAGTCAGGCGCTGCGCAACCAACCGGCCAGGCTGGCGCGCGGGCGCAGCGCTGGCAACACTTCGTGCTCGATCGTCTGGCTGTCAAAAACCACCAGACTGCCCGCCAGTGGCAGGATATCAACCCATGTTTCGGTCTGATCTCCAGGCAGATACAGGCGTAATTGCCCCCCGTCCACGCTACTCCAGGGGAAGTTTAAATAGAAGACACTGCTAATGCGCCGCCGGCCCTTTCCCCGAAAGACATCCAGGTGTCTCTTATAAAAGCCACCCGGTGGGTACTGGGCGAAGTGACTTTCGTAGTCCGTCAGGCCAAGAAAGTAGCGGTGGTTGAGGCGCAGACGCAGGTCTTCCAGGGCCTGCCAGTAAACCGCCTGGGCGGGTGGCAGGTTCGCCGGGTCGAGCCACAGGATGGTGTCATTGCGCACTGTAGGCAGGACACGATAATCGTTACCCAAGCCGATACCCGCGGCGTGGGCCTTGCCCGCCTGAAACAGCGTGTGGAGTTCTCCCAGTAAAGCGGCAGTGGTGTCCTGGGACAGAAAATCCGGCAGGCTGGCGTAGCCGTTTTGTGCCAGTGTCTCGAGGAGCAGGTCGAGGCGGTCGGGCGCGAGCGACCCGGCCGGCAGCGGTCCAGGCACGGCTTGCAGTGAGTTCGGTGGATCGGGGAACGTCATCGGTCAGATGCCCTTGAACGATTTCAGCAGCATGGTAGCGGTTTTGTTGTTTTCCTGGGTAACCAGTTTTACCGGGATGTGGTTCTTGTCCACGGCCAGCCAGGCGGTGAAGATCTCGGTTTCGTTGGACGGGGCGTGGGGCGACCACTGGACCACCAACGTTTTGAAGCGCCCAGCGGGTGTATCGACCTCTTCGTCGCGCACATGGCGATAATCGTAGGCCGTGAGTTTTTTGCCGCTGCTCAGGTGGACGGTATGGATGTCAGTGTCCGTGGGTGGATTCAACATCAGGGCGTATAGCAGACTGCCTTGATCCTGAGACGCCGGCGGCAGGGGCAGTTGGTTGCCGTTGCTGTAGCGGATCTGCCCTTTGTCCCAGTCGAAGACGGCGCTGTGCCGGTGGGATTTGCTGGCACCCACGCGGTATTTTAGATAGGTCAATGGCTGCACGTGATGGTTGACGATACGCAAGCGGCCTTCCTCGAACCATTCCACGCTGGTAAGCAAGCGCGCCATGCCGACCGGAGTCGTGTGCAGGGCGTGCTGGTAACTGCCATCCGACTGACGTTCCAGGGTGCGTGTACTGGTGCCCACGGTCAGGCTCCCGTAATACAGGCTGTAATTCAGCGCCAACCGGTTCGGCAGATCGGCGCATGCCGGCGTCGTCAGGACACTGCCCGCGACGGCCAATAGGGTGAGGAGGCGGATTTTCATTCTTGGGTTCCGGGTTCGGTCAACGGTTTATGACGACAAGATAGCCGTTAGATTCAGGCCAGCGCCATGGGCTGCAGCCCCTGCTCCGGGCGTCGCTGGCCATCCAGCAGCACGTTACCGTTGTCTAGACTCAGGCGTCCGGCGATGAACCACTGGATCGCCAGGGGATAGATGCGGTGTTCCTCTAATAGCACGCGTTGCGCCAGGCTTTCCACCGTGTCGCCGGGGTGCACGGTCAGCGCCGATTGGATGATGATGGGTCCGCCGTCCACGTCGGGGGTGACGAAATGCACGCTTGCCCCGTGCTGTTTCACCTTGGCCTCCATTGCGCGCGCATGGGTCTTGAGCCCTTTGAAAGCGGGCAGCAGGGAAGGGTGGATGTTGATCAGCCGCATGACATAGTGCTGGATGAAGTCCGCTCCCAGTATGCGCATGAAGCCTGCCAGGATCACCAGGCGCGGGGCATGGGTATCGATGGCCTGCATCAACGCCGCGTCGAACCGATCGCCGTCAGCGTAGTCGCGCGGGTCGATCACTTGCGTGGGGATGCCGACCGCGCGCGCCAACGTCAGTCCTTCCGCCTCCGCCCGGTTGCTGATGACGGCGCGGATGTCGATGGCCAGTCGTCCAGCAGTGGTTTGGTCGATGATCGCCTGAAGGTTGCTGCCGCGTCCGGAAAGCAGTATCACCACGGGGGTGCGTGACATGCTCATTCCTGGATGACGATCTCGCTTTCGCCCTGGTGTGGCTCGATGTGGCCGATGACGCTGGCGGATTCACCCGCCTGACGGAGCAAGCTCAGGGCGCGCTCGGCGTCCGCCGCGGCTACCGCCACCACCATGCCGATGCCGCAGTTGAAAGTACGATACATCTCCACGCTCTCTACGTTGCCGCCTTCCTGCAGCCAGTCGAAAATCCGTGGACGCTTCCAGGCGCCGGCGTTGATAACGGCACGCGTGTCGGCCGGCAGCACCCGCGGCACGTTGCCCGGCAGGCCGCCGCCGGTGATATGCGCCAGGGCATGCACCGGCACGGTCTGCAACAGTGTCAGCAGCGATTTGACGTAGATGCGTGTCGGGGCGAGCAGGGTGTCACCCAAGGTGCTGCCCTCAAAGGCCTGATCCAGGCTGGCGCCGGTTTTGCTTAGGATTTTGCGTACCAGGGAATAGCCGTTGGAGTGCGGTCCGGTGGACGCAAGCCCGATAAGGGTGTCGCCGGCCTTGACCGCCGAGCCGTCGATGAGGCGGGATTTTTCCACCACGCCTACGCAGAAGCCCGCGAGGTCGTAATCTTCGCGCGCGTACAGGCCGGGCATTTCCGCCGTCTCGCCGCCGATGAGCGCGGCTCCCGCCTGGCGGCAGCCCTCACCAATGCCGCTGATGACCGTCTCGGCCACCTTGATGTCCAGGTGGCCGGTGGCAAAGTAGTCGAGAAAGAACAGCGGCTCGGCCCCTTGGACGACGATGTCATTGGCGCACATGGCCACAAGATCAATGCCGATGGTGTCGTGCCTGCCCGACTCGATGGCCAGTTTGAGTTTGGTGCCGACCCCGTCGGTGCCGGAGACCAGGATCGGTTCGCGGTAACCCGGTGGAATCTGAAACAACGCACCGAATCCGCCCAGTCCCGCCATGACGCCGGGACGATGGGTGCTTTTGGCGATCGGCTTGATCGCCTCGACCAGGGCGTCGCCCGCATCGATATCGACGCCGGCGTCACGGTAACTCAGGGACGTTTTATGCGGTTTGATCACATCACCTCCGGAACAAGGGGTGTTATGGTAGGCTGTGGGGGGTGCGGGTGTAAACCTTGACTTCAATCCACCTCTCACATAGCGTTCAAACCAGCGTGGCGTCCGCCCTTCAGGGTCGGGATCATCCGGTTTTATAAAATAGCGAATGACGATCAAGCTATGAATCTCTCCTACCTGCCCAACGCCATCACCCTGTCGCGCATCGCCCTGGTTCCCGTGCTGATTCTGGCCCTCAAGGATCAACGCTATGGCTTGGCCTTGGCGCTGTTTGTCCTGGCGGGATTGTCCGATGCCCTGGACGGTTTCCTGGCCAAACGGCTGAATCTGGTCTCGCGCCTGGGGGGCATCCTGGACCCGGCGGCGGACAAGATATTATTGATCAGCGCCTACGTCATGCTGACGTTGCTGGGACACATCCCCTTCTGGCTGATGTTGACCGTGGCCTTTCGCGACTTGCTCATCGTCGGGGGTTATCTTGTTTATGTGGCCCATAGCGGGCCGGTCACCATGCAGCCGAGTGCCCTGAGCAAGCTCAACACCGTCGTGCAGATTGCCCTGGTGGGTTTGATCCTAGTGGAAAAGGCGGGTTATCTGTCTTATGCAGGGTGGGTGGATGTCTTGATCTACTGTGTGTTTGCCACCACGGTGGCCAGCGGCCTGCATTACCTCTGGTCCTGGGGCATCATGAAGGATATCGAACACGCGGGTGCAATGGCTGCAAGGCAGGGCGCCGGCCGGCGCCGGGCTGGCAATCGGATGGGGAGACAGGATTGATATGACGGCAATGCGTGTGACCTCGGGTGTCGGGATAGTACTGGTGGGTGGGGGCTTGCTCTATCTGCTGTCGCCCATGCTCACCCCGTTCCTGGTGGCGGCCTTGTTGGCTTATATCGCCAGCCCCCTGCTCAAGCGCCTGGAGCAGTTGCGTATACCGCGTGTCCTGGCGGTCATTATCGTCTTTCTGGGGTTGCTGCTGGTGTTGCTTATTCTGCTGCTGGTCTTGATTCCACAGATACAGAATCAGGTCAGCGCATTTATCGGCAAACTGCCGGGCTATATCGATTGGCTCAACAGTGTGCTGGTGCCTTGGTTGCAAACCACCCTGGGCGTGGATGTCTCGGTATTGGATATGGCGGCGCTGAAGGCCCAGGTGACCCAGCACTGGGAAGGCCTCGGCGGCACCGTCGGCCAGGTCTTTTCCTATATGACGCGTTCCGGCATGCATCTCGTGGGCATACTGGTCGATCTTGCTTTGATCCCTGTGGTCGCCTTTTATCTGATGCGCGATTGGGACGGGATACTGGCGCGCGTGCCCGGATTGTTTCCGCCGCGCATGCGTCCTCGGCTGCTGGCCATCGCAGGGGAAACCGACGACGTGCTGGCGGGGTTTCTCCGCGGTCAGTTGTCGGTGATGGCGGCCCTTACCGGTATCTACTCCCTTGGCCTTGGCATCGTGGGTTTGGATCTGGCGCTGGCCATCGGCCTGCTTGCCGGGCTGGTGAGTTTTGTGCCGTATCTCGGATTTATCACCGGCATATTGGTCGCCGGCGTCGCCGCTATTTTGCAGTTTCATGCGCCGATCGCCCTGCTCAAGGTGGCCGCGGTGTTCGGTGTGGGGCAGCTGCTGGAGAGCACCGTGCTGACGCCTTATCTTGTGGGTGGGCGCATTGGCCTGCATCCGGTGGCGGTGATCTTTGCGGTCCTCGCCGGTGGCCAGCTGTTTGGTTTCTTCGGCGTCCTCCTGGCCCTGCCGCTGGCGGCGGCGATCAAGGTGTGGATGCGTCATTTATATGAAGGCTACCAGCTCAGCAGTTTCTACAAACAGCCCGGCAAACGCGCGCCTCGCCCGTGAGCCGTCAACTTGCCCTCAACCTGAAGTTGCGTGACGGCTCGTCCTTCGACAATTTTTTCGCGGCGCGCAATCGTGAAGCCATGGAAAGTGTGGCCACCGCCGCCGCAACGGCGGCCAGGCCAGCCAGCAAACTGACCACGCTGTTTCTCTGGGGCGAACCGGGCAGCGGCAAGACGCACCTGCTGGAAGCGGCGTGCCGCGCTGCGCAGGCGGCCGGGTTGTCGCCGGCGTATGTCTCCTTGGCCGAGGCGCGTACCCTGCCGGTCGATTTGCTTGAGGGCATGGAGCAGGCGGGGTTGGTGGCCCTGGACGATGTGCAGTGCATCGCCGGCGCGGCGGTGTGGGAGGCGGCGATCTTGAGTTTGTACGAGGGGCTGCGTGCCCAAGGTGGTGTGTTACTGGCCACGGCCAGCACCAACCCTGCGAGCCTCGGCCTGCACCTGCCGGATCTGGCCACCCGGCTGGCGGCGGACTTGGTGTATCAGTTGCACCTGCTGGGAGACGACGACAAGGTGACGGCCTTATGTCAGCGCGCCACCCATCGCGGCCTGCAGCTCCCGCCGGAGGTGGCGCGTTATGTGTTGGCGCGTTACCCGCGGGACCTGCACGCCCTGTTTCAGCTGCTGGACCGTATCGATCGCGCCTCCCTCGCCGCTCAGCGGCGCATTACCATTCCCTTTGTGCGCAGCATCGCAGGTGATGAATAACTAGCTTGCCGGCGTGTGCAACTCCAACCCGCGCAGGCGCGCATAGAAGGTTGCACTGATGATAAAGCCGGAGCATAACAGGACTTCCAGCAAGGCATAGGGCAGGGTGGCGTGCAGCGTAATGGCCGCGGCGCGAAACTGATACGTGAGCACCACGCCCTCGATAAAATACGGCAGGACCAGCATGCTTGCCCAGGCATACGTATACGGACGGCCGTGTAACAGTCCGGACAGCGGCAGCAGCAGCGGCAGGGTTTTCAGCGTCAGCCAGAATCCCGGCGGCACGCCCCGGGCAGGGGCGAGCCAGCCTTCCCAGGCCAGGCTGAGAATGATCAGGCCGGCATAGGTGCTGCTGGCGAGGTAATACAAGTGTTGCACGCGCGCAGAGGGTGATTGAGTTGTGGCTGGTGCGGGCATTATGATTTTTCCAGTTGGCGGGCGACGTGTGCAAGGCGTTTGCCCAGGGCCTGGCACAAGATTTTTTCATCCTCCGAGATGGGTGTGTCGCTGTTGATGCCGGCGACGTGACTGGCGCCGTAGGGTGTGCCGCCGGCGTGGGTGCGGTTGAGGGCCGTCTCGCTGTAGGGGATGCCCAGCATCAGCATACCGTGGTGCAGTAACGGTAACATCATGGACAGCAGCGTAGATTCCTGCCCGCCATGTTGACTGGACGACGAAGTAAACACCGCCGCGGGTTTGTCGATCAGTCCGCCGCTCAACCACAACGAACTGGTGCTATCGAGAAAATACTTCATCGGTGCCGCCATGTTGCCAAAGCGCGTGGGACTGCCGAGGGCCAGTCCGGCGCATTGCGCTAGATCGTCCAGGCTAGCGTAGGCCTCGCCCTCCGACGGGATACTGTCGGCCCGCGGGTCATGTAGCGGACCCACCGGTGGCACGGTACGCAAACGCGCCTGCATGCCCGGCACTTTTTCCACGCCACGACCGATGTATCGCGCCATGTCGCGCACGGCACCGTAGCGGCTGTAATACAACACCAGTATCTCGCTCACGGTTTGAGTATCCGCAGCACGTTTTCCGGCGGGCGTCCGATGGCGGCACGTTCACCATTGACGACGATGGGGCGTTCAATCAGCTTGGGGTTGGCCACCATCGCCGCGATCAGCGCATCGCGCGTGAGGCGCGGGTCATCCAACCGGGCGGTTTTGTACTCTGTCTCTTTCTTACGCATAAGATCGCGGGGTTCCATGCCAAGGGAGTGCAGGATTTTTTTCAGTTGCGTTTTGTTGGGCGGTGTTTTCAAGTATTCGATGATGGTTGGGTGTATGCCCTGGTCTTCCAATAGCGCCAGCGTGCGCCGCGAGGTGGAACATTTTGGGTTGTGATACAGAATGATGGCCACAGTCGCCTCCATTGCCTGATGAATTTAAAGGTGAGGTTTAGCAAGTGGTAGAATACCGCGTTTTCTTGACCCTGACGCAGTGAAATGCTAATTTGCCCGCCATACCGTGCCCTGACAGCAGAATTAATTCATCCACCCGGAGATTCAAAGAATGAAACACACCGACACCCTCAAGGCGTTGTTGTTGGTTGCGGCCGCCGCCACTATCAGTGCGTGCGCCACCCAGCAGAAAGAGCCTGTTAAGGAGGCCTCCAAGGCTGAGGCGCCTGCGCCTGAACCCGTTGCTGCGCCGGCGCCCACCCCCGCGCCTGCTCCGGCGGCAGCGGCCATGGGTAGCTATGAGGTGGTACGTGGCGACAACCTGTGGAACATCGCGGGCCAATCGCGCGTCTATGGCAATCCCTATCAATGGCCGCTTATCTACAAGGCCAACAGCAGCAAAATCAAAGATGCGGATTTGATCTATCCCGGCCAGAACTTCGATATCAACCGTGCTGCCACGGTGGCTGAGATCGATGCGGCGGTCAACCACGCCAAGACACGTGGCGCCTGGTCCATCGGCGCGGTGGAAGCGTCGGACAAGGCCTATCTGGCTAAATGAGCTGGTAATCACCGGGTGACCTAAACGGTTACCCGGCAGTTTGGAATGTAAAAGGGCCCCTGTGGGGCCCTTTTACTGTTGGGCGGGATGAGCACTCATTCTGTAACTCAATACGGCGTCAAGATGCTGCTTTTCCTCTGCTGTGCCGGTCAGGCATCCCTGGCAAACTGGAACTGTTCAAACGATCCTGTCACGTTGATGAGCTTGGTCGCGCGTATCTGGTGGGTGCGATAGCCATTATCCAGGATCAACTGCCTGCCCGGTGCAAACACGCCACGATGCGTAATCAAGGTGGAGGCCTGACGTAGGGCTTTCACTTCCGGCAAAAGCAACGCCATCGCGAATTCCCCGTTCACGGTGTCCGCCGGCAGGATGGCGATGGCATCCGCGTTGGGCGCCAGGCGTTGGGCGCCGAGTTCGATATCGCCGGGCCCGGTACTGCGCACCCAGCGCACCACGCTGATACTCCAGAGGGATTGCTGTTGCGGTGCACGGGTGGCGATCAGGTCACCGACGCGTACCTTTTCCAGCTGCGCATTGGATTTGCGTATGGCGAAGCCGCCCGCGCTCTCATCCAGTAGATCCCACTGTATGTTTTGCCATTTGACCTTGCTGGCAGGGGTTATCTCTTGAGTACCACTGATCTGGGTGCGGCGTGGTTGCGGGCCGACCTCCATGGTGCTGCAGGCGAATTCGATGGCGCCGTTCACGAAAAAATTGATGGCGTCGATGCCGGTGGCGACGTTCAGTTGTGCCCCGCGGGGGGCGTTGCGGGTAAAATAGCGTTTCGGATTCACCCCCCAGGAGGTGATCAGGCGCATGAGTATTTCCTGCCCCTGATTCACAAAAAAGTCATTTTCCAGTCCGTCGGGATCGGGCGACGATCCGATCTGTAGCGCTGACAATTGTTGATGCATGACGCGCGCCAGATCCACCGTCGTCAACAGGCGGTACTGGGCTTCCGTGGTGATGGGCTGGTTCTCGATGTTGGCCACGCCGGCGCGATCAGTGGCGAGGTTGATCAGAAACTGGCAATCAGGCCGCAGGGAGGCCAGCGCCATGCTGAGTTTTGCCTCAGTCGCCCAGCGGTCGAGATAGCGGCGGATTTTTTCCAGCATGCGTGCCGGGAGATGGTATGGGTCGCAGAAGTCGAGCAACAAGGCTTGTTTGTAGACGTGGCCGACGCTGCTTTTTGGCAGTGTCACGTTGAGTTCATCGGCTACCGGGGTTTCCGTTAGTCCTTCGACTTCGGCATACCGGTATAATTGATGGATTTCGTGCCACGTCCCCTCCGGGCTCGGCGCGTACAGTTCGAACGACTTGGCCAGCACTTGGGTAAGGTAGTAGATGGCGCGTTGTATAGCGATGGCGAGTTCATCTTTGTCCGAGGAACTGAGTTTCGGTTTGCGTGTGGCATGCTGGACGATGCGCTTGTAGCCGTCACTCATTTCAGTCTGGAATTGACGCACGCGCGCCACCACGAGTTTGTTTTTCTCCGGCAAGGGCAAGGGCAGGCCGATGTAGAGTTTTTGGGACTCGATGCAGACCGCTCTGATGGGTTGGCGATAGAGATCCAGCAGTTTGCGCCGCAGGGCGTCATCGACTGTGGTCCGATTCAGGGCCACGAGCGCTTTGAACAGCATCTGGCTGGCCTCGGCGGTATTCAGCACGGGCAGGTTCGCCAGCCAGCGTTTCAGCTCGGCCGGACGGGTCTCGGTAACACTGTCCCCAGTGGTTTCCGGTAATGAAAGGCGTAAATCCATGGCGCACATAAGCGGGTTGTCCCGGATTTAATATTTAGGTGCGATTCTGTGCGTTGAGTCTATCAGAACCCGCGAATCTTTTGCCTGGCTATTTCAGCTCAGTGCCGGTGGTGGGTTAGAATGCCGTGGGTGTGCCGGCAGGCTGGCGACCCGCCGTTAGCCCGTGCCGGCGCGGCCCTGCCGGACTACCCGAGGCATCGATGTATGATCTACGTTCAACCGACACAAAAGGATAAGGGGATCGAC
>JAYUFH010000413.1:0-1340 GCA_043738765.1 Pseudomonadota bacterium
CACATTATCATCCGCCTCGGCGACCGTCGATTCGGTGGAGCAGGCACTCGCGTGCAGACCTTCGTCGAAGAAAATTTCAAGATTCGCTGCTATGTCGATCCGCTCGGCACGTCGCGTTTTGCCGCTGTTGGCGACGATCTGGTGGTGCAGATTGTGCCGGGTATGCCTGCGCAATTGCAGTGGGCTGGTTCTCGCATTGTGCGAGCAGGTGAAAAATTTCCTTTGCGTCTGCGTGCCGAAGATGAGTGGGGCAACACCTGCCGTGACCGTCCGGACAAGGTAATCATCACAGCAACTCTGGACGGCAAAACCGTGTACGAAAAAAAAGCGAATCTGGCCGACAAGAACTGGTCGGTGCTACTACTGGAAGACCTGCCAACCAAGCAGACTGGCGAACTCGCTATAACCGCACATATGCCGGAGCATCCCACGGTCAAACCGCAAACCTTCTATGTGACTGTCGACAAAAACCTGCTATCGCCGCGCATTTACTACTGCGACCTGCATGTGCATTCCGAAGACACTATCGGCACCAATTCAACTTCTTACAATCTGACCTATGGCCGTGATGTGACCGGCCTCGATGTGCTTGCTTTTGCGCATAACGATTTTAATATCACCACCGAGCGCTGGAACAAGACCGTTGAGTTGATCCGCCAGATCACCAAGGACGGTAGCTTTGTGGCCTACCCCGGCACAGAATGGTGCGGTAGTTCGTGCGCTGGTGGCGACCACAATGTGGTGTTTCTGCACGATCATGACCCCGAGTTTCCCTTCCTCAAGACCGGCGAGCATGTACGCTCTGTCGACTGGAATGAAGACACCAAGGGCGGTGGTGTCGAGCCCGGCGCGTGGCCGCTGGAAGAGCTGTGGGTGGCCTATGCGAAAGACCCAGAGGGTCATTTGCTGATACCGCATGTAGGTGGACGACGCTGCATCCTGGACTGGCACTACCCCAAGCTGGAGCGTTTGATTGAAATCGGCTCAAGCTGGGGACATTTCGGTTGGTTGTATCAGGAGGCGATGGAGCGAGGTTATAAGATCGGTGCATCGATGGCGGGCGACGAGCACCGCGGCCGTTGCGGCGGTGGTGTACCGGGCACGGCAGTGTTCGGCACCAAGGGCGGTATGAGCGGTGTTATTTCCCCGTCGCTGTCTCGCAAGGATATTGCGACCAACCTGCGTGCACGCCATACTTTTGCCTCTACCGGTGAACGTACTTACGGCATCATCAGCTGTGGCAAACACATCATGGGTGATGAATTCACGCAAAAAGGCCCGGCAACGATTGATTACCGCTTCCTCGGCGACAGCGGTTGGGACGAGATCGTCGCCTTCGA
>JAYUFH010000414.1:0-3665 GCA_043738765.1 Pseudomonadota bacterium
ACCAGTACACGCGGATTGCACGGCTTGGGCAGGTAGTCGTCGGCGCCCAGTTCCAGGCCGACGACACTGTCGACGTCCTCATCGCGTGCGGTCAGCATGAGCACCGGCAGCAGTGACTGCAGACGCAGTTCGCGTAACACATCGAAACCGTTCTTGCCAGGCAGCATGACGTCCAGCACCAGCAGATCGAAGCGCCCGCTGCGCGCCTTGGCGAGTGCCGTTTCGCCGTCGTGGGCGCTGTCCACGGTGAAGCCCTCGTTCGCCAGATACTGGCTGAGCATATCGGTCAGCTCGATATCGTCATCGACCAGCAATATACAGCTCATGTGGGTATTTACCCTCCGATGTCGTAGTGCCGGTAACCGCTGAGTGTGCCACGGACCGCGCCGCGAGAGACAGCAGGCAGCGCCTATCTTTACACAGGTTTACAGAGTTACGCCCTGCGGGAAGTGCGCCCAGCGGGTGCAACTTTACACATTTTTACCTGGATGCAACACATCCTTACCCTGCCTGGGTTTAGTCTGTATCGGTGGTCGCAGGCCCTCTGTCTCCCCCAACCGCTACGCGAGGAGTCGTTATGAATAAACCAATGAGACTGCTGTTGATCGCCACCGTCGTCGCTGGCGCCGTGGTCGCCGGACTTGCCTATGCCATGCCCGGCGGCGGCGAACGCTGTCAGCGCGGCGGGCATGACCTAGGCATGGGCCACGACGGAATGCATTCAGAAATGCGCATCGACCGTCTGGCGGATGCCCTTGATCTGAGCCGGAAACAACGCGACCAGGTGCGCGGCATCGTCGACAAATCGCGCCCGTCTATGCGGGAGCTGCATGATCGGATGCGTGAAAACCGCAAGCAGTTACACGCCCTGATGCAGCAGGACAAGGCACCGGAGGGAGAGATCCGCCGGCTGGCGGATCTCCAGGGCAAGGCCATCGCCGACATGATCGTACTGCGCTCTCGGATGCGCACCGATATCCGTTCCGTATTGACCCCGGAACAGCAGGAGAAAATACAGTCGCGCCTGGGGCAACGGCGCGGATTCCCCGTCACGCAGGATAGTCAGGAATCTGAACGGCAATCGGATGCGGGCCCGATGGATGACCTGGAGTACGGCAGCGAACATCCCTTATCAAAACGTGTCTCGATGTAACCGGGGTGTTCGTGGTAACCTTTTCCGCCGCGGGCCGGTCGCACGGAGTCCCGGTGGTGGACTCAGGATGACAGGCCCGCGGCTGTCCGTTACGCGCTACGCAGTGCGATGTGGGGGCACGGGCGACGGTCGGAATGAGAGGTAGACGATAGAAGCGGTCGCCCGGTCAGCGCCGGTGCGGATCGATTGAACCGCTGTTGAACCGACGATAACAAGGAACACCCTAAGCGTGAATCGCCACCGGGCCGCGTCCGCCCTGCTCGCCACCGGCTTGCTGCTCTCGTGGCTGCCGGTCTTCGCCGTCGATGCCGCGACGCCGGCGTTGACCCTGGACGACTATTTCGCCGCCGCCTTGAAGCGCAGCGAGGTCGTGGCCACCCAGACCGAACTCATCCGTCAGGCGGAGGAGCGCGCCAAACAGGCCTCATCCGCCTTGTTACCCACGGTGAACGGTGTCGCCAGCTACACCTGGCAGGAGTCCCTGCCGGCGGGCACCGCCGTCACGTCCAATACCCTGTTGGATCGTCAACCCCTCGCCAAGTTAACGGCGACCCAGCCTTTGTTCCGGGGTTTCCGCGAATTTGCCGCGTTGCGCCAGACGCGGGCATTGCTGGGCGCACAAGACGACGACTATCAGCAGGCGCGCGTGCAGTTGTTTAAAGATGTCGCGCAGAATTTCTACAGCGTATTGTCCAGCGAGCGGGATATCGCCAACCTGGACGAGGAGATACGCCAGAATCAGGTGCGTGAAAAAGATCTCCAGGAGCGCGTGCGTATCGGCCGTTCACGCAGCAGCGAGTTGCTCAACGTACAGAGCACCATCAGCACGCTGCGCGCCCAGCGCGAACAGTTGCAAGGCCAGTTATCCATCACGCGCGAGGCCCTGGCATTTTTGAGCGGCCTGGATTCCACCACCGCGTTGCGTGATAGCGAGGTGGTGCCGCAAACGCTGGAACCATTGATCGATTATCTGGCACGGCTGGAGCGGCGTCCGGATGTGCAGGCCGGGAAAAAACGCCTGGCCGCGGGGCAGGAGAATGTCGCCGTGGCGCGCGGCGCGCACCTGCCCTCCCTCGACCTCAACGGCAATTATTACCTGGACCGGCCGGGAAACCTGAAGGACGTCACCTGGGACGTGCAGCTGGCGTTGAGCGTGCCGATCTTCGCCGGCGGCAGTCTGCAATCGAAGGAGCGCGAGGCGCAATCGCAGCGCACCCAGGCCGAGTTGAGCCTGGAGCAGCTGCGGCGCCAGGCGCTGCAGGAGATCCGCTCGCTCCACCAGGGTGTGTTGTCCGATCAGTCCCAGCTGCAGGCCCTGGAGAAGGCCACGGATATCGCCAGGAAAAACTACGCTGCGCAGACCCGTGATTATCGGCTGGGCCTGGTGACCAACCTGGATGTCAACCAGGCGCTGACCGCCTACCTGGAAAACCAACGGGCGGCAGACCGCGTGCGCTTTACCATGAAGCTGGATTATTTAAAGCTGCAGGCGGCGACGTTGCAACGCCCCGGTCTACAGGCTGAGAGCGCGCCATGAGTCTGCCCGCGATCGCTATCCGTCGTCCTGTCTTCGCCTGGATGCTGATGGCCGCGCTGATCATCTTCGGCCTCATCTCCGCGTCGCGCATGGGCATCAGTCAATTGCCCGACGTGGATTTCCCGGTGGTGTCCATCTCCATCAGCTATCCGGGCGCGGCACCGGCCATCATCGAGACCAACGTGGTCGATGTCCTGGAAGATGCGGTGATGACGGTGGAGGGCGTGCGCAGCGTCTCGTCGAGCTCGAGCTATGCGCAGGCCAGCATCAGCGTCGAGTTCGAGCTCAACCGCGATATCGCCCAGGCGCTGCAGGACGTGCAGAACAAGGTGGCGTCCGCACAGCGCAACCTGCCCAAGGACATCGATCCACCGGTGGTGAGCAAGAGCAATCCGGAGGATCAGCCCATCCTGTGGCTGACGCTGAGCAGCGATCGTCACACGACGCCGGAGATCATGCGTTATGTGAAAGACGTATTGAAAGACAAATTTTCTTCCTTGAGTGGCGTGGGCGAGATTCTACTCGGTGGGTATGTGGATCCCAACCTGCGCGTATGGGTGTCCGGCCGCAAGTTGAATAACTACAATCTGGCTATCGCCGACGTGCTCGACACGATACAAAACGAGCATGCGGAATTGCCCGCGGGCCAGATGTCGACCGGACGCAAGGAGTACGACGTGCGTACCCTGGGCGAGGCGCGCACGCCGGAGGATTTTGCCAACCTCGTCATCAGCCAGCGTGGCGGCCAGCCCATTTACACCCACATTGCCTTGAAGCAGGTGGCCACCATCGAGGACGGGTTGGATGACATCCGCCGTATCTCGCGTGCCAACGGCAAGCCCGCCGTCGGCATCGGCATACGCAAACAGCGCGGCTCCAACGCCGTGGCGGTGGCGCAGGGCGTCAAGGCCAAAATGCTCGCGGTGCAGTCGCAGCTGCCCAAGGGCATGAAACTCGCGGTGAATTTCGACACGA
>JAYUFH010000415.1:0-1335 GCA_043738765.1 Pseudomonadota bacterium
GCATCGCCAGAGCACGATAAATCCTTTACACTTTTCAACGACGGCGCGACACGCCAGTTAGACTCGACAAACCAACATAAACCAAAACCAAGATAAACCAAAAATCGATCAGCGGGACCCGACCTGAACGTATGCCGCAAGACCCCCAACCCACGCCGACACCCAAACTGGGCAAGGGCATGCTGTATGTCGCCTGGCTATTGGCCCTGGGTCTCCTCACCTGGGGCTTTAGCGGTTGGCTGGAAAAGACCCGCAACCCCAATCAACACCCGGTCAGCGCGACGAGTGACGGTGCACAGGAAGTCCGGCTCCTGCGCAATCGCTATGGTCACTACAACGCCAGCGGTCGCATCAATAATCAAGCAGTGGAATTTATGCTGGATACCGGCGCCACCGCCGTCGCCGTCCCCGGTCGCTTGGCCGCCCGCCTGGGGCTGACCCGTGGCCCGGCGGTAGACATCCAGACCGCCAACGGGTCGGCCACGGCCTACGCCACCCGCCTCGACAGCCTGCAGCTGGGGGAAATAGAAATGCACGATGTAAAGGCTTTTATCAGTCCGTCCATGGACGGCGACGAGGTACTACTGGGCATGAGCGTGCTGAAACACCTGGACTTCAACCAGCAAGGCGATACCCTGACCTTGCGCCAGCGCCACACCCACCCATAAATAATTTACCCGAGCGCCCAGGGCGATGTCGAAAACCAGCTTTTCAACAACCCGCATTCCTGCGGCCTGCTGATGAAATAACCCTGGGCCTCGTCGCAGCCGAGGGCGGTGAGACTATCGAGCGTCGCCTGCGTTTCCACACCTTCCGCCACGACGATGAGTCCGAGGTTATGACCGAGTTCAATCACTGAACGTACTATCATGGCGTCCTTTTTATCCGCAAGCATGCCGATAATGAACGATTTATCGATCTTGATTTCGTTCACGGGAAGGCGCCTGATGCTGGCGAGCGAGGTATAGCCGGTACCAAAGTCGTCGATGGACAGCCGTACACCCATATTGCTCAACCGTGCGAGCACCCCTTCGGCGCGTTTCGGGTCGAGCACGATGGCACTCTCGGTGATCTCCAGCGTCAACTGGCCTGGCTCGGCGCCGGTTGCCTTAAGCGCCTCCTCAACAAGTTCCGGCAGGTGCGGGTCGTGCAGCGAGCGCGCCGAGAGGTTCACGCTTACCCGCAGTGGAATACCCTGGCGGCGCGCAACCTGGCAGTGGTTGAGCGCGTCGATCAACACCCAGCGGGTCAGCGGGCCGATGAGCCCGGTTTGCTCCGCGGCCACGATAAATTTGTCGGGCGGAAGCAGCCCGAGACGCGGGTGCTGCCAACGCA
>JAYUFH010000416.1:0-3658 GCA_043738765.1 Pseudomonadota bacterium
CCGCCGCCCAGCCCGAATAGGAATTCAGCATCGACACCACCACCGGCATGTCGGCCCCGCCGATGGGTACGATCAGCAGCACGCCCAGCACGCACGCCAGCAGGGCCAGAAGCACCAGCGCGGCGAGCGTAGGCGCGAGCACGAACTGCGTACCCAGCGCGAGTATCGTGCCGGCCAGCAGCAGGTTGAGCAGATGGCGATAACGCAAGGCCAGTGGACGTGCCGGTAGCAGCGCCTGCAACTTACCAAAGGCCACCAGCGAGCCGGTGAAGGTGACGGCACCGATGAAACTGCCGACGAACAGTTCGGTCAGTAGCACGCGCGTGGACTGCGCATGCCCGAGAAAGATGCCGATGGCCACCAGCACCGCCGCCAGACCGACGAAGCTATGCAGCAGCGCCACCAGTTGCGGCATGGCGGTCATGCGGATGCGCAGCGCGATGCTGGTGCCGATCACCGCCCCGAGGGACACGCCCGCCAGGATCCAGCCATAGGCGTGCACGGCCGGATGCATCAGGGTGGCGACGATCGCGACCGCCATGCCACCCACGGTGAGCAGGTTGCCGCGCCGCGCGCTGGCCGGGTGGGTCAGGCCCTTGAGGCCGAGGATAAACAGCGCGGCGGCGGCCAGGTAGGCGAGGGCCAGCACGTCATGCGGGAGTTTGATCATGATTTGTTCTTTCTGAACATGGCGAGCATGCGGTGTGTGACCACGAAGCCGCCGAAGATATTGATCGAGGCGAGCAACACCGCCACGAAGCCGACGGCCTCCACACTGCGCCCGCTGTCGCCGCCGGCGATGAGCAGCGCGCCGACGATGATGATGCCGGAGATGGCATTGGTGAGCGCAATCAGCGGCGTGTGCAATGAAGGCGTAACGCCCCAGATCACCCAGTAACCGATGAAGCAGGCGAGGGCGAAGATATACAGCAACATGAGTGGTTCGGACATGGTCAACCTGCCTTTATTTTTTTGGCGTTCTTGGTGGTTTCGAAGCGCACCTTGCCTTGGTGGGTGATGAGGGTCATGGACGACAGTTCGTCGTCGAAGGGATTCTTGAAGCGGATTTCATCGTTTTGACGGTCGAGCATGTGTATGAGGAAATTGTAGAGGTTGCGGGCAAAGAACTGGCTGGCGTCCGTGGGCATCAGCGCCGGGAAGTTGGTATAGCCGCACAGGATCACTCCGTGTTTTACCACCACCTGGTCCGGCTCGGTGAGCGGACAGTTGCCGCCGTTGGCGGCGGCCATGTCGATGATCACGGCGCCCTCGTGCATGGCGCGCACCGCGTCCTCGGTGATCAGCACGGGCGCCGGCCGACAGGGGATGAGCGCGGTCGAAATGATCACGTCGGCCTTTTTTAATTCTTCCTGCAACAGGGCCTGCTGCCGGTCCTGGGCGTCGTGCGACAGCACCTTGGCGTAGCCGCCCTGACCCGCGCCGGACTCGCCTATGTCGAGCTCGATAAATTTGGCGCCCAGGGACTGCACCTGTTCCTTCACCTCCGGGCGCACGTCGTAGGCCCACACCTGCGCACCGAGACGGCGCGCGGTGGCGATCGCCTGCAAGCCGGCGACGCCTGCGCCCAGCACCACCACGCGTGCCGGCTTGGCCGAACCGGCCGAAGTCATCATCATGGGAAAGAAGTGACCGTAGAGCCGAGCCGCCTCCAACACCGCCCGGTAGCCGGCGATGTTGGCCTGCGAGGACAACACGTCCATGGCCTGGGCGCGCGACAGGCGTGGCATCATTTCGACCGAATAGGCGTCAACCCCCTGGGCGGCGAGCAGGTCGAAAGTGCCGTCATCGTGACACATGTCGAGCAGCGAGATCAGCGTGCTGCCGCGTTTCATGCGGTTTATTTCGAAGGCGCTCGGTTTGTGGATCTTGAAGACTACGTCGGAGCCCAAGGCCTTGGTATTGTCCACGACCGCGGCGCCGGCCTGGCGGTAGGCGTCGTCGGTGTAATGGGCGCCGGCCCCGGCGCCGGATTCTATGGACACCGCCAGTCCCGCTGCGCGCAGCTTCTTGACGGTTTCGGGTGTGGCGGCGACACGCGTCTCGCCGGGTGTGACTTCGCGCGGGATGCCTATCTGCATGAGGGTTCCTTTCCCAGGCTGGGTTGCAGGATCGAAGAGCGATTTTTTTGTGTATTCTCCGCTTAACGTACTCTCTGTCGAGAGAAGCGCAAAGGACGATCGTGGCCGCCGGTCAGCTAATTTGTTGCGAAGAGCGGTAACTCAGGCACTTTTTTGCAAAGTTTGCGCAGAGCGTCGGCGCGCCGACAAATTATTGGGACTTTGCGGGCGCGAGTAGTGAGAAGACAGCGCTGGCGTAATTGACGGCGATAGGCTGGATTATCTCAACCCCAGCAGTATATGAATATGTGACATGTCCAGACTTTGCTCCCCCGCATCGGCGGGATGCGCGATACCCGTTGGCGCACCCCTGCCAGGGTGGCAATGAGGTGCAGGCGGCGCGTTGTTGAAGTGGCTAAGTAGATAGGAGTCGAGTAAGGCGCGCCCCCCGGCAAGCATGCGGCACCGGTCTGTGTTAATCACCGAGCAGTTCGCCGATCGGTTGCAGATCCTCCACCCGATCGCATACCGCCTTGATGATCATGATGATGGGCACACCCAGTAATAACCCCCACACGCCCCATAACCAACCCCAGAACAGCACGCCGACGAAAACCACCAGGGGGCTCATGCGGCTTGCCCGGCCGGTAAGCCATGGCGCTAGCAGGTGGCCTTCGACGCCCGTGATGAACAGGGAGATACCGCCGACCAATAGCGCCATACTGATGGTTCCGAATTGGAGAAAGGCAACGAGGGAAGTGCCGCCGGTAACGATGACCGGACCGAGGTAGGGGATGGAATTGAGTACCCCGGCGGCGATTCCCCAGATGGCCGCATTCTCCAGGCCGATCCAGAGAAACGCGAGCCAGGTCGTCACGCCTACCAGTATGCTGGTGAATATCTGGACCAGCAGGTAACGTTGAATCTGCGCAGTGATTTCATCCAGCACCCGCAGAGTGATCTTTTTCTTGCTTAAGGTAGGGCCGGTAATCCTGACCAGTTTGCGGCGGAACGTGTCGCCCGACACCATAATAAAGTACGCCAGAAACAATACCATGCTGAGCTGACCGGCAAATCCGATTGCCCCTTTGGTTCCCATCCAAAGGTAGTCTTTGATATTGACCTGGGGTTTCTCGACCTGCACCCGTGTCACACCCCGCGGCGTAGCGGGTGCCGGGGCACCCGATTCACTCGCAGCCTGTTCGATTTGGGTGGCGGCTTTTTGCACCTTCTCCATCGTGCCAGCGGGTGATCCCCGTTCTTTGGCCAGCGCCAGGCGCAGCTTCTGCGCGGCCTCGGGCAGGCTTTCGATCAGGTTGCCCGCACCATCGCTAAGAGAATAAGCCACAGAGCTAGCCCCACCCACGATTGAGAGCAGCAACACCGCAGCACCTATGCTCCGCGGGATGTGCCATTTATGCATCAAGTCGACGGGAGCGGAAAGCGCATAGCTGATCATCACACCCAGCATTAACGGGATGAACACCGCCCTGGCCCAGTAGAGGGTGAAGACCACCGCGAGTACCGCCAGCACCGCGAGCGGAACGCTGTAGACATCCACTGGCATGCGCGGCGCTGGC
>JAYUFH010000417.1:0-3643 GCA_043738765.1 Pseudomonadota bacterium
GTGCGGTGGATGGCGGTATCGAAGGCCGCCTCCACCCGTTGGCCGTAGCGTGTAATGTCGATGGCTTCGTGACAATAGGCCTGCACGGTGCGGATCCCATACAGCACCTCGTCGATAAAGGCGCTGATGTCCGCGATCCGGTCCTGACTGCGCCGCGACCACTTGCGTACCCTGTAACCCAGCAGCCACAACGGCACGACCACCAGCGGCACGCCGAGCAGCACCAACAACGCCAGCTTGGCGCTGGTGAGGGCGAGCATGACAAGGCCGCCGGCAAACAGCAGGGCATTGCGCACGGCGATGGCGAGGGTCGAGCCGACCACCACCTGTAGCAACGAGGTGTCGGTGGTCAGGCGCGAGATGACCTCGCCGGTGCGTGTGATTTCGAAAAACGTCGGGTCGAGCTTCAACACCTGGGCGAATACCGCCTTGCGGATGTCCGCGACCACGCGTTCGCCGACCCAGGTGACCAGGTAGACCCGTGCCGCCACCGATGCGGCCATGACGGTGACGACGATGAGGAATAAAAACAGCGCCTGGTTGAGTTGCGCGCTGGAGCCATGACTCAGTCCATGGTCCACCACGCGCTGCAACACCATGCCGAAGCCGAGCACGGCGCCGGCGGCGATCATCAGCGCGAGCAGCGCGGCCGTCAGGGTCGCGTGGTACGGACGCAGGAAACCGGCGAGACGTCGCAACACCCCGAGATTGCGGCTAGTGGGGCGCTGTTCGGTAAGGGTTTGGTTTCTGGCCATGGTGGTTGTCTCTGCCGGTTTGCGGCAGCGGGAGTGTGGGTCCAGGAGGCGCTTAGCTTAGCACGGGACGCGCGCTCAGGCGGAAGACACGGCCGTGCCGTTTACATCGAGCATCGATACCTTGTTGCGGCCATTGTTCTTGGAAAGATAGAGGGCTTGATCGGCGCGCCCCACGAAGTCGTCGTAGGCCTCCCCCGGACGGTAACAGGTGATGCCGATGGAGATGGTCACGCTACCGATGGTGCCACTGGCGTCTACGCCGGCGCGTCGCAAGCGGCTGCGCTCGACGGTGCCGCGCAGCACCTCGCCCACGCGTGCGGCGCTGCGCAGGGGCGTGTCGGGCAGGAGGATGGCGAATTCCTCGCCACCGATGCGCGCAACGGTGTCTTTTCCTTTGATGTTGGCGGAGAGAATCGAGCCGACATAGCGTATGACCCTGTCGCCCACCAGATGGCCGTAGCTGTCGTTGACTTCTTTGAAGTGATCGATGTCGACCAGCAGTAGTGTCAGCGGGTTTGCGGGTTTACCGAGGTGTTCCACGGCCTGCAGAAAGGCCGTGTCGAAGGCGCGCCGGTTTTTCAGTCCGGTGAGCGCATCGGTGGTGACCTGCTGACGGGTGTGTTCGAGTTCATCCCGCAGGGCCTCGACTTCGCGTCGTGTATCGTCGAGCATTTCCTTCAGCAGATGACTGTTGTGGGCGATACTGCGTGTTTCGCCCACCACCTCGCCCAGCACCTGCCGCACCTCTTCCAATGAAGGGCCCTGCTCGAGGCGTACGGATTTGGCGGTGAGTGTGTCAGCGACCTGTTCAGCCTGGGTCTTGGCTTGGGTGACGCCGCTAATGGTTTCTGTCACCAGGGCGCGCAGCTCCGCGCGCAGCTTCTCGAGGTGCTGCTTGTCGTCGTCCCAGATAAAGCGTCGATAGAGTGCGCGCGCGACATCCTTGGTGTAGCCACCGTTAGCGAGGGCATGATCGAGTGCGTCCTTGAGTGGCGGATTGCGACCAGCGATATAGTCGTAACACAGGGTGAAGTTGACAGGGTTGGAGGCGATCTTGTGGCGTCCGATGAAGGCGAGCGCCAAGCGTAGATATTCGGCGGCCTGTTCCGGGCCTTCTTCGTACGACAGGGTTTCGTTGGGGCCGGGCATCGCATCCTTCGAGCAGGTATTCTTCTGATTTACCATTAAGTCTATCCTATCGTTACCCTTCTGCCAAAATCCTATCGGGGTAGCAGTGAAGTACCCTCGTTGGATGCGTCGATGCCGATGTTGGTGCCTTCCGGCGTGCGCCTCCCTTACCCCGGACGCCGCCGGACGCTATACTCGCTCTGCGAGCCGCCGTTTGTTGGCGTCTGGATTTAATCCATTACCAAAGAGGGGTGATGATGCAACGTGAGTTTTGGCTGGAACGCTGGCGGCGCAACGAAATTGGCTTTCATCAGCCGGGGTTCAACACACACCTGCAGGAATATTGGAAGCAGCTGCGTGTACCACCCCAGGGCCCAGTGTTTGTTCCGTTGTGTGGAAAAAGTCGCGATATGCTGTGGTTGCGCGCCCAGGGCCATCCCGTCGTGGGCGTGGAGATCAGCGCCCTCGCACTAAAGGACTTTTTTTCCGAGAATAATTTAACGCCACAGCTTAGCCAGCACCCGCCCTTTGACCATAGTCGGGTGGATGGCATCGATCTGTTGTGCGGGGATTTTTTTGAACTGGCGGCTTCCGATCTGGCGGTGATCGCAGGCGTCTATGATCGCGCGTCGTTAATCGCAATGCCGTTGCCCCTGCGTGAGCGGTACGTAGCCAAACTGGTTGAGATACTGCCGGCGTCGGCGGAGATGCTTCTGGTGACCATGGAGTATCCCCAGGGACAGATGCAAGGGCCGCCGTTTTCCGTCACCGAGGAGGAGGTGCGCGAACTTTACGCCCGGTACTACCAAGTCGAGGTACTCTACACCAAAGACATCCTGGCGGAGAACCCGCGTTTCCGTGAGCGTGGGTTGACTCATCTGCTGGAGAAGGTGTATCGCCTGCGCGCGCATGCGGCGCCCTGATGCTATTGAGCTACGTGGTCTCTCAAACAGAGTGGCATCACTCGCGCCCGTGTGTAGGGTGGGCATCGCCCACCCGTGTGCCCGATGGAACCGTGTGGGATGGGCGATGCCCACCCTACAAAGAAACTGCCACGGCGATGTGGCATTATTCTCTGGCCTTCAGCCGGTAGTGTTCAGGGTAAGCGGTAAAACTCCGCCGGTTGCCCCGTGACAGTGAAAGCATTAGCCTTTTGGCACCCGCTGTAATCAGGAGAGACACAGTGAAATACCGCACCTTAGGCAACAGTGACTTGTCGGTCTCGGAGATCTGTCTCGGGACCATGACCTATGGCGAGCAGAACACCCCGGAGGACGCCGCCCGCCAGTTGGATTATGCGCTGGCGCAAGGCATTAATTTCATCGACACGGCGGAGATGTATCCGGTCCCGCCCCAGGGCGAGACCCAGGGGCGCACGGAAGAGTATGTGGGACGCTGGCTCCAGGGTCAGGCGCGCGACAAACTCATCATCGCCACCAAGGTGACCGGTCCCTCCCGCGGCTTCGGTTGGATACGCGGTGGCCCACGGGTGACGCGCAAGCACATCGAGCAGGCCATCGACGCGAGTCTCGCGCGCTTGCGGACCGATTATGTGGATCTCTACCAGATACACTGGCCGGACCGCAATGTCCCCATGTTCGGCCAGAGCGCCTTCGATCCGCACAGCGAGCGGGATAGCACGCCCATCGCCGAACAGCTGGCGGTTTTTTCCGACTTGGTCAAGGCCGGTAAGATTCGTCACCTGGGTCTGAGTAACGAGACGCCCTGGGGGGTGTGCGCGTTTGCGCACGCCGCGCAGC
>JAYUFH010000418.1:0-1326 GCA_043738765.1 Pseudomonadota bacterium
TCCTGGCCCCGCTCGCGGTGCCGGCGTCGGCGCGTGCTATGGCTGCGCCGGGTTGTGCCGGGAAAGCTGGCCATTTCTGTCCCTGTAGCCACGCGCCGAAGAGTTGCCAGGACATGTGCGCCTCGGCTACCGCCGAAGTTGGCGTCGATTCGGCTCCGGTTGCGATGCTGGCCATGACACTCAAGAGTATTACCCACATCCGGAATGAGCTGCTCGCTCCGGATGGACTTGCGCGGGGGGTTGACCCTCCCGTGCCTCGAGCCTGATCCCCCGCAGTTGGTCAATT
Organism: Pseudomonadota bacterium; assembly: GCA_043738765.1. Classification (GTDB taxonomy): domain Bacteria; phylum Pseudomonadota; class Gammaproteobacteria; order Acidiferrobacterales; family UBA6901; genus JANNJF01. The sequence goes on from JAYUFH010000418.1 coordinate 287, forward strand.
GATCTCGTCTTGTGAAGCCCTTGGGGCAACGCCAGCCGATGACGATCGCCGCATCTTTGCGGCATGGGATCTGAAGGAATTTCGGATATGCAATCCAAATCATGGATGTTGGTGCTCGGCGCCAGCGCGGCGCTGGCTGCTTCGATGGCGCTCGGATCAAGGCTCGGCACCGGTGCGTGGCCCGACCCCAATCGGCTGCTGGCGCAATTTCGTGATGCTGGCACCCCTCAGCTGACCAATGCCGCTGCGTCACCTGCGGTCAAGAAACCTCTCTATTACCGCAACCCCATGGGCGCGCCCGATACGTCCCCAGTCCCTAAAAAGGATTCGATGGGGATGGACTACATCCCCGTTTATCCAGAAGAAGTGCCTGCGACTGCAACCAAGAAAATTCTTTACTACCGCAACCCGATGGGCGCGCCGGACACATCCCCAACCCCCAAGAAAGATTCCATGGGGATGGACTACATCGCAGTCTATGCCGGCGACGCCGCACTGGCGGGCGATATCAAGGTGGCGCAGGCCGAGGACACGCGGAACGTAAAGATCAGCTTAGACAAGGTACAGCGATCGGGCGTGCGTACAGTCATCGCCGTGCCGCGCAACCTGGTGCTCCCGGTCCGGGCACCAGGTAGGGTCACACACGATGAGCGCACCTTGCGCGTGATCTCGCTCCGGATCGACGGTTACGTCGACAAACTTTATGTCAACGCTGTTGGCCAGCAGGTCAAACAAGGCGAGCCCTTGTTCCGGTTGTTCAGCCGGGAGGTTCTGACAGACGAGGCTCTCTACCAAATCACCATGTCGAGCGCCGGTGCCCGGTCTGGTCCGCAAGTGGACGGAGCCTTGCGCCGGCTTCAGAACCTTGGGTTGCCTGAGAGCCATCTGCGCCAGATCACCCCAAAAGGGCCGGTGCCGTCCGCCATTGAGTGGCCAAGCCCGGTTAGCGGCGTGGTCATCGAAAAAATGGTTGTGGAAGGCGAGCGGGCCGAACCTGGGCGGGCCTTGTTCAAGATTGCAGACCCAACGCATCTGTGGGT
>JAYUFH010000419.1:0-9613 GCA_043738765.1 Pseudomonadota bacterium
GAAAAATCCTCCGGGTTGAAGGTCGTGCCGGCAAAATGGAAGGTAGGATCGAAGGCCATCATCTGTATGGGGTACTCCACGTCGTAGCGTGTCGAGCCATCGCCATCGTTGTAGGCGTACAGGGCGCCACCCGCTGGCTGGGCCGCGCCGTTGTCAGTGATCGGCAGCGGGGCCGCGCACAACACGTCGGTGGTGCGGCACTTGTGCGCCGCGAGTGCAGCGTACAGGCTGGCGCCCACCGGCACTTTGTTCTGGCGCGGACGCACATAGAGCTGGCCAACCATGCCCATTTGCAGATGCTCAGGCGGCGTGATATGGCAATGGAAGAAGTAAGTACCGGCATCCGGCGCGGTATAGTAATAAGTCATGCTGCCGGAAATGCCGATGGCGACGGACGCATCCGGCACACCGTCAAAGTACGATGACGCGTTGGGATATCCATGGAAGTGCACCGTGTGCTGCTCGAACAAGTCGGGACGCATGATCATGCCGACATTGCTGAGGGTCAGGAAGAATTCGTCGTCCTCGTCGATCGCCATGAGCGGCGCCGGTTGCTGGGCAGAGAGAACGCCGAGATTCATAATGCCGGCGGGATCGGTCAATGCGCCGTTATTGTTGGTGGGCTGGTTGACGTCATACAACGGGTCCGCTATCGGGGCATTATTGTTATTGGCGTCCGTCCCGGGAAAATACGGGCTGTTGTAGGCCTTGTTGAAGTCCGCCGCAGACTGGGTACCGGGCAGGCCCTGGTCGATCAACGCCAGGCCGGATAACGGACCGAATCCGAACAGATAGGTCTGGGTCCCATCGCCCATGGTCGCGAAGCCGTCTCCACCGGAAATTTCCTGGCACTTGATGCCCGGATTCGCCCCGGTCGGATTCGCCGCGCTCGGTGCAACCGCCGGATGCAGGTTGGTGCCTGTTGGGCACTGCACTCTTAACGAGTTAGCCGCCACAGGCAATGTGACGGCGAACAATAGCAATGCAAGCAAACCACGCCAGGATAGCTGTGTACTGACCATGTAACCCCCCTAAAATGCCCGAAACCGATTGAGCGGCATTGACCCTATTTTTGTACTCACCCAGGCTTGGGCGGACTCACTCCGCGACTGGGTAGCCATTCATAGCTGGTGTGGCCGATGGCCACACCACTCAATTCACCACGCTCGCAGAATAAAAGGGTGGATGGCAAATTACTGTGGGGTGTATGACGTATTTTATGGGTAGGGACTGCCTATACTGAGAAGGTAGGGTCCTTCCATACGGCGAACTACTTTATGCAGCAGGGGACTGGAGGGGTGACACCATTCTGACTTAAAGAGTCAGTCAATAAATCGTCGCACTCCGTGGCGGGTATCGTATCTATAAGATAGGTATGGGTGCCTGCCGAGAGCGGACAGCGCACGCGCGGTTACTTGTGCTCAAGACCCGTAACCGGCATACGCTGTCCCATTTTAAACATAACGCCGTAAATAACGCCGCATAACCTTGGCAGTGGTCGCTGTAGGGTGGGCATCGCCCACCGGACGGGGCCACGTTAAGGAACGATGGTGGGCGATGCCCACCCTACATAACCCAAGCATTACATATGTCGCCATGTTTAAGCAGGCTGCTTTTCCAGCGACAGGCCACGTCTTCGTGGCCACGCCGCGCAGTCTCAGCGCGGCCGCTTCTGCCATGGCCGCGTGGTGGGATTGACGTAGTCCGCCCCTAACGTCCATTGCGGCGGCTGATGCGGCGGCTTGCTGGACTGGATCGAATCGATCAACATCAGAATGTCCGTACTGGTAGCGAAACCCTTAGGGATAAAATAATGGGCGCCACAACCATACGCCGCCTCGCGATACTCGGGAAAATTGGAGCTGGTAATCACGGCGATGAGGATATCCGGATAAGACTTGCGTATCCTGGCAACCAGATCCAGTCCGTTCTCTTCCCGCAGTTTGATATCTACAAACACCAAGCCGGGTTTGATTTCGCTTATCTTGGCCCAGGCTTCATCGATAGTTTCCGCCTCCGCCACCTGCATGGCGGGAAATCGGGCACGCAACATGTCGCATAATGGCTGGCGAAAAGTAGCGTTGTCATCAACGATCAGTGTCTTGATCACGGTAGCTCATCCCTGTTTGTAGTATGGACGGGGACCTCATGCCTCTCATTAGTGCACTTATCGCACTCGTCATAAGGTCCAGCACCCCACCCCGACCGGTGAGCCTGTGATACGTCTACCGTATACATGCCTTCTCCCTGTCTCTGGATGCGCATTCCCTTGCCGGATTGGAACGTGTTCCAGAGCCGCTCTGTGCCAGCAAGCACACTAATTTAACACCCTGTCGCGCGCTATTACCATGGGGTAGAACCCGTAGTTTTGCCCGGCAGCATACCAAATCTGAAGACTGCGTATATGGATAGACCATACATATCAGGGAGATATCGTTCAGCTCCCCCTTCCGGGTGGTTTGGTCAACCTTTGTCGGGAATGAAAACGGCAGCTATTTCGCTTTGAAATAGCTGCCGCCCTGGGCATTGCAACACTGTCTGGCTATCTCCCCACTATTTAGAAGAGCTTCCCTGCCAAACGCCTGTTCGGTGTGCCTATTGCCGATCGAAACCCGGCAACACCCGGGTCTGTTCCTGGTTCACCGCCGTCAGCTCCCCGGGATTGAGGCCGAGTGCTTTCAGGATGGTTGCAGCCACCTGCGACGTTTGTACAGGACTGGCAATCGTCGCCGGGGTCAACTGAGGGTTGGCCACCAACAGAAGAACGTTCGTGTCATCGTGGGAAAAACCGCCATGTTCAGAGAGCTTTTTCATGCCGCCCGTGTAAACCACGCCCGACGTCGGCGTCACCAGGATATCGGGTGAACGTGAATCGGTAGCCGGATCATTGAAGATCAGTCCGAGAGACTTACCGGCGAATATTTCGCCGCCACCGAACACAGCCGGATTCGCACCCAGCATGGCCACGCCATTAGCAGTCTGACGCTGATCCGCGAGCCACAACATGGAAACGTCATCTTCCATCGATCCCGCCACCTGCGAACCTAGCACATCGCTGGGAGCCATCAGCGACTTGTTGTCGGCCGGGACGCGCAGCAAGGCCTTCGGATCAATGGGGGACTGGCCATGTTTCGCGGTGATGATGATCAGGGTCGATTCGTATAAGCCGCGCTTCTTGAGTTCTGCAACCATTTGCCCAATGGCGTTGTCCACAAACCGGATTTCGCCAAGCAAACCGACGCTGGGCGTACCCAGGGCATCGAGGTAGCCGCCGGATTGCGAAAGCGATTTTTCGTTAAGCTTCTGTCCAACACTGACGGACTGGAAGTTTGCGCCGAACACGGTCGGGACGCGCGCGTGCTTGCCATCGTGGGTCATGCCGTCGATCTGGTTCAAGACGGCTTTGAGATGCAGCGTGTCGTAACACTGGATGTTCTGGAAACTATCCGCCCATGCGCCGGTGGCCGTCGGGTCGACGACTGTCTCGCAGCCTGCTACGCCGGGCAGGCCAACCACCGTGGAGTTGATCTCGGGGCCGTAGAAATCATCCAGACCATTGCCACTCGGTCCCCTGACGAGATCATAGGCCGGGTGCTTGTCGGTCCAAGCGGTATAGCCGCCCTTCGCGCGCACGACTTCAAAGAGGGTGTTCACACGCAGGAACTGATGCGGGTAAACCGGTGCACAGTTGTTCGCTGGATCGCGCGGTAGATAGTCGGGATTGATTCCACCACCGCCATCGAGTCGGGAGGTGTCCCTGTCGATCGATTCGTCGAATACAACCTGGGTGCCGATCTGCCCCGGGCAGGCTCCGCCGGCCAAGCCGTTGACGGAATTGCTCACCTTGGGCGGAGACAACGCCCGGTCGTAGCTGACATCATAGAAAACACCCGTGGAGCGGGTGGACCCTCCGGTGACCAACGCCAGCAGACCGGGGAAGGAATCCGACGGCTTGGAGGTCGAGGCTGCCACATAATTTAGCGCGTGCTGGCCGAGGGCTGCCAGGCTGGCGCAGTAGGGGGCGCCGCCGTTAACAGCCGGGATACCGGTCGCACAATTGGTATAGTCCAGGGCGTGCATGCCATCGAGACTAATCAGCAGAACGTGGCGGATGTCCGCATTCTGTGTGGCCGCACTGTCGGCTGGCTCGGCATAGGCGCCTGTTGCGCCGCTCAGCACAGCGGCCATCATCAGGCTCAAGGGTGTCTTCAGAAAACGCATGGTTTAGGCTCCGTACGAATTGATAGGGCCTTGGACGTTAGACGCGTTACGTTACCGTAGTGATATCAGAACCTTTCTCGAATCTTACAGGTTATCGCGACACTCTATAAAAGGTCTGATCATTACTATGTTAATTCTCGTGCGCCATCCAGCAAGTCCCCGTTGAATTATTTATCAGCGTATGCACCCAAACGCCAAGTACCAGGAGAGCCGCTGAATCCGGGCCTCGATATCACAAAGATTTCCTTATTCTTTAAACATCCTGCAATAAAGTTCCCGCAACCTATCCTGGATCCGTATGGAACACTTGGGTACGGACATGACAGAGTCACCCTGACCATCCAGCGTAGCCTCAATGCGAGGATCGGTTCTAAATCTTTAAGTAGAACCTATTCCTGCGCGACCAGACCTAAATGTAAAGGAGCCTAGCCAGTGAAAAAGACAGCCCTAACCATGATCCTTGCGACCAGCCTGTTGAGTGGTCCTGCTTTCGCCGATGACCTTTCCGCGTCACAAAAGATCCCGCGACTCGATCACGTTTACTTAATCATGATGGAGAACCACGCCTACCAACAAATCATCGGTAGCCCGAATGCGCCGTTCATTAACCAGATGGCGGAGTCCGCCAATCTTGCGACGAATTACTTCGCCGTCGGCCACCCAAGCTTAACAAACTACCTCGAAGCCGTTGGTGGCTCGAACTTTGGCGTGACCAGCGACAACTTTCCGAACTGGCACAACGGTCCCGCCGACCCCTCACTCATTACCCCGTTATCGGGCTCCGGCATGGACACCGCGACGCCGGCGAATATCGCGCCCTTTAATACGGAGATTGCGTCCTCGCCCTATGCCGCCCAGACTATCGCGGACCAGCTTGTCGCTGCCAATAAGAGCTGGAAGACTTACCAGGAAAATCTACCTGCCATTGGCGCCGACAACGTTAACTACAGCGACGGTATCTTTTCCAACTTAAGCTCCGTCAATCAGAGTGCGGTGCAGAAGCTTTATGCGGTCAAACACAATCCTTTCGTATACTTCGACAACATCCAGAGAAATGCTGACCCGATGCATGGCCTGAATAACGTTGTTGGCTTCGACGGCACGAATGGTCTTTATGCTGATCTGCGCGCAGGAATGGTGCCGGCCTTTGCGTTCATCGCTCCGAACCAGTGTCACGACATGCACGGCGCCGGCGGCGGCAGCAGCCTTTGCACCAGTGATTCCACAGTGGTACAGATGGGCGACGCGATGGTGCAGACCTTGGTTAAAGCCATCAAAAGCGCCGAGTCGTGGAAACGTGGCAAGAACGCTATCATCGTGGTGTGGGACGAAAACGACTTCAGCACTAGCCCGAATCAGGTTGTTATGCTCGTCGACACGAATTACGGCGTCAGCGGTGTTCAAAGCAACAAGCCGTACAGCCATTTTTCCCTGCTGAAGACGATGGAGGCGGGCTTCGGCCTACCGTGCCTGAACCATGCCTGTGACAATAACGTACAGGTTATGTCCGACCTGTTCGGCGGTACCGACCAGCGGTAGTCGCAGGGCTTTTGGTGACGGACGAATAACAAATTAGCCGTTGCAACACTCGAACCCCGCTTTAGTGGCGGGGTTCGCTTTTCAAGCCGCCCTATCGAGATTGCGACGACACACTCTCTCTTTATTCAGGCATACGCCATGGATAAAACACCATCGCGGATAATACCAACCACATCCCGCTTACCCTGCCCACCCCCTATGCCCCCGGATTCTTCGGCGGCGGACCGGCCGGCGCGGCGTGAAAGTCAAAACAATCAGACATGTCGTCCGCGGCAACGGTGCGGGCGCCGAGGGGTGCAAGCCCAAACAACGTCTCACAAAACTTGACCAGACTGACGTGCGAGTGCAGCACCTTGGATACGTGCCCGCGCTTGGCGTAGGGGCTCACCACGAGGCAGGGAACGCGCGATCCATAACGGAACGGCTGGCCGTTGAATTGCGGAAAGGCATCGTCCGGTCGCTGGGCCTTGGCGCTGTCCCAGGTCTCTACGATCGGCGGCGTGACATGGTCGTACCAGCCACCCCAATCGTCCCAGGTGATGAAGATCGCGGTCTTTTCCCACAGTCCGCCGGCGACGATGGCATTGATCTGTTGCACCGTCCAGTGCATGCCGTCGGTGACGTTCTCCGTGGGGTGTTCGGTGTATGAGGGCTTGCCATCGGCATACAGCCAGGATACCGATGGCAGCTGTCCGGCGGCGGCATCCTTGGCGAATTTATCACGCGTGTGATTGCCAGGTTTCCCGGCCAGTTCGGCAATGTACTGGAATGCGTAACCGCCATAGTTGCCCCAGGTAAGGCCGGCTTTCTGCAGGCTCAGGGGCAGTGAACGGAGATTAAAGCGGTCGCCGGTCTGCGGCCGGTAATGATGATGCGGGTTGTTGATGATCGGCGCATCGGCGCAGATCAGCATGAGGTGGTTGGGCGTGGATGGGCCGGCCACCTCGGAAAAATAGTGATCGCACAGGGTAAACTGCCGCGCATAGGCATAGTAGGCGGGGATGTCGGCTGGGCCATATTGCACCTTATGCGCCGTATCCGTGGCGCGCTGCATCCAGACCTCATGCCGGTGACCGGGATCGTTCGGCGGCGGATTGGCCGCTTTGTCGAGCTTGACGCCGTTCGCGCCTGGAAACGAACCGAAATAATTGTCGAAGGTGTGGTTTTCTTTAACGATGATGACGACGTGTGTGAGAAGATTTTTCATGATGGATTTCTCTCCTTCCGGTCAGACTTTCCTGTTGACGGACAGCGACAACCGCGGGGCAACGATCGAGCACTGCGGCGTTCATCGTACCGCCGCCCCCTGGTCTAAGACAAGACCTGGCGAGAACGGTCGGAAGCCGGCAATCAAAAACCCGGATAGTCGCTATCAACCCCATGGCGCGTCATGGGATAACCGATCGGTAGCGGTGTGTGCGTTATGAATTTCATGGTTCCTTCATCCAGGACGCCCTGATCTCGTCGAGCAGCAAGCCTCCTCCTTGCATCGCCTGCCCTGCAGATATCAACGTCAGCCGAACGACCGCCTTCGGATTAGGCTGTCCCAGGTCACGCTTCAACGCCTGCGTCGCCTGCGTCGCGCGAAGGATGAAGCTTCCCGGCTGATCGCTGGGAAACAGACTAACCGTTGAAACCGGGATCGGATCGACCTCGCGCGCGGAATTCGTAAGTGCAATGCCAACGCTGACGGGCAGACGCTTCGGATTTCGAACCACCCCGATCTCAACCAGAATGATGACCGGTCCATCCGGGATGGGCCCAAGACGAAGCTCGGCGATCGGCTCCGTCGCTGTCAAGCGGGCCGTGTCAGGCGCTGCGAGAAAACGGTCATCGCTCGCCGTGCCCGTGACGGCCACAGCGAACAACAGGACCGCACTGGCATACCTCATCTCCGGTCAGGCACCAGTCCGAAGGGCATCGGTTGGATGGTTTCGCTCCGTACCAACTGGATCTCCAACCGGTTGAGCGACAGGGTGGTCTGTCGTAGTGGTTGCTCGGTCATACGGACTGCTGTCAATTGCACCGTGATCTCCTCGCCGGTCCGGATCCTGTTGAGCTGGTTCAGGCGTTCGATCGTTTTAGTCGCGTCCACCAGGAAGGCCGCGTCGTTATGCCCATGATCGTGACCCTTCGGGTCGAAGAAGAACGCAAAGCTACCGGCGTAGTGCGGATCGGTGATCGGTGTGGCGGCCGTCGCATCGGGCTTGTCGATGAAGACACGCACGAAGAAATCGCCACTCGGGGGTTGTTTCACGCCGGCAACTCGAATCAGGACGCGTGTGTCTGCCGATGATAATGCCTGATCCATCACGGACGGATCGCGGGCACGCAGAGTACGCGACAGCGTCCCGCCGACCGGGACCTCCACGGCTTCGACCGCCTGAAAGGTCCGCAACGTCTTGATGCTTACCGGTGCCCCCTGCTCGAGGAAACGCCGCAGCGCGGCGGTATCGATCTTTGCACGCGACAATCCGAGGACTCCACAGCTCGTGATCGGCGAGTTGTCGTACTGATATGACAACAGCGGTGCCAACACAAGGATGCCGGACTGGACGTTGACGGCGTTCCCCTTGGCGTCGACGAAATTGCCGGTGTACGTGTAGTTGGCCCACGCGGGGTCGTTGGTGTTGGCGTTTCCGCGCACCACGTTCCAGTCGTACCAGATGCGGTCTATCATGTTGTGATGCGTCCAGAAAATCGGATCACGCGGCGACTGGAATGTCCCCATGTCACCCCCGATGAATCCGTGGACCGTGTTGTGCGGATTGCCTTCCAGGGGACCATACACGCCGGGCGTCCCGGGTCGCTGACTGGCGGCTGCGCCACTTGCGAAAATAAGGAAGTTCGTTTCATTCAGGATGGCGTCGATAACGCCGGGACCGACATTCCCGTCCGCCAGCGCGGCCGGCGGGGACGCCACCCGTCCGGGATGGAACAGCGGGTTCGAACTCCCACCCTGAAACACGGCCGGGATCGTACGGTTACAGGTCCAATTCCAGTAGGGAAGCGCGAACCGGCTGTTCCCGGTCAACTCGCGGCAGATCTGCTCGAAGTAAAGTAAGTACGCGCGATGCCAGGGGAGGAAAAACCAATTGCCATGGGGGCAAAAGTTTTGATGAATGTCGGCTTGCCGCTGCCAGCTGCGCGGGTCCGAGGACGGCAGGGCCTTCATGGCGGACACCGCGGCCTTGTAGGTCGCGATGTCCGGGTCGCTCGGCGCGAGGGTGGCGAGATCACGGCGCGTCGGGCGATTGCGGATCTGCTCTAAAATCCATTCACATCCACCCAGGGTGGAGCCGGCGATCCCGATCAGGGTGGCTTGGCCAAGGGTTTTCAGGAAGTGACGACGCGTTGCGCTTTCCAGCATAGGTTTCTCCTTGTATTTATTGGATGGCCGGATCAATTCTCCTGGGCGGTGCCCACGACCTCAATCCGTGGCTATCGCCGGACGATGCCGACGCGAGTCAATGAAACGTGATCATAAGGCGTCCTACGGATGTGCCAATCGGCTGGGTGTCGCGGCGCTACTGCCAAGCATCTCCCCCGCGCTACGTCACCGACCATGACAACGTTCATGGTGATTCTGCATAGACTGCGCGAGCGGTTCTGTGAAATTTGTCACAAAGGGATCAGTCCTCTTGGCGTCACGTCCGACACCGCACACGACACGCCGGCCACGGTCATCAGGCACAGACCGTCATGGCACTGCCGTAAGTCCTTATCCACTAGCGGACTTAACCCTTACCGGATGATCATTGCTTGCCGGAAACCATCGTTGGGCCAAAATGGCCGAACGATGGTTCCATGCACAGTGGAACCAGAGAACTCCATTTCGATTGAGTGCGCGGGA
>JAYUFH010000420.1:0-3632 GCA_043738765.1 Pseudomonadota bacterium
GCCAGCTTCGAGTCAAAGCTCGCCAGCGAGGTGCCCGAGTCGATCCCTACCTTGACGTGGTTCTTCATCGGACTGGGCAGACTGGCAACGGGCGGCACATCCTGCGGGATAAGCGGGATGTCGCAGATTTCCGACGCGGAGACGAAAGGCTTGTTCCGATCCAGCCGGTCGGTGATCTGCCGGAGCGTGTTATCGAGATCAATGCTCCGCCGCGAGACCACCCCCCACGCTCCATCGTTACCGCTGTTGTGGCCTGCGGTGCTCATGGACTTGTAGTTGTAGATATAAGGCTGGTTGCCGTTACTAACCTCTTGGGTGGGGTTCATGGCGGTGATCTTCACCGACTTGAGCACGGCACGCAGCCCCGTGTCGCGGCGGATGTTCGTGAACGGGGCGATCTGCTGGTTGAGGTTGATCTTGCCCGCGGTGGCAAAGGGCTCGCTGATCGCGTAAGGCTCGACCACCGGCATCCAGAAAAGGTCCAGCAGCAGGTGGTCCGGCGGACCCCACTGTGCGCTCCCTGGGTGGTTGACGCTGCCCGGCAGGTAGGACTTCGCGGGGCGGAAGAGCAGGGTCTGCCACGGCTTGTTCTGCATGACGCCGGTCGGCAAGGAGCCAAACATCACCGCCGAGGGAATCTGCCGGTTCGGGGAAAAGAAGGTCGTCCCCTGGAGTTGATTATTCTGATGTTGATAGTCATCGCCGATATAGGGGGTGATATCACCGCCTGCAACATTGTTTGGCTGGGTGCCTTCGTCCGCCTTATTGCAATACGGACCGTCACGGAGGATAAAGGGGCCGGTGTCCCAGTCTCCGGGCTGTCCCAGACTGTTGAGGACGCCGGTGATGCCGACAGGCAGATCGGGATCCATTATCCCCGGCCTGTAGCCAGTCATACCATTTACCAGCTGGCCGAAAGCCGACCCATTTTCGCTGCCTTGGTGGGGCAAGCCCTGGCGCATGCTGTGCGTGGCTTTCGTGGGCTGCGACTGCCCGACATTGAGCAATGTCGAAGTGTCGTAGGCGGTTTTGTTGGTGGGTGTGAAATAGGTGTCATCCACATCCTTGCGGGCGGCGACGAGCCGCATGTCGCCTTGCAGCCCATTAGCCTGATTTCCGGGGTTGCCCGTGGCCACGAGCGAGCGCACCGCATCCTTGTCCGTGAGAAGGTAGTGGTTCGTCCCGTTCACGTACCGCATGCCGGACTTGCTCGATCCCGTGCCACCTTCCACGATGTATTCATAAGTCACCGGGGCGGTGGTGGGCAGAGGAATCGGCACGGTGTATTTTGGGAACTTGAATTTGATCGTCTGAACGATCGGTTCGTTGGTCGAGTTCGTGGGTGTGGCCTTCGCGGGTGCGGAGATTTTCACGGTGACAGTGCCTTCGATCTCCAGGGTATTCTGCGGATCATTGCTCACGATCATCTCACCCGTAGGCGGCGCAGAATCCGGTTGCGAGCCGCGGAGATTATCCCACTTATTGTTGATTACGGCCCAGCCGATGCTCCCACCGAAGGACGAATTCCAGGCATCTTTATCGTGGATATGACCGATGTCGTAAAGGGTTGGCTGTTTGGAATAAGCAGGATCCTTGAAATCATTGAATGGCTTCACCGCCGCGCCGCTTTTTTCCTTCACCGTTATTTCAATCGGCTCGACAAACGTCACCCGGATGGCATTGGCCAGCGCCGAGTAGCCAGCCATCGGGGAGAAGAACTTCGGCACCAAGGCGATCTGGATTTTGGCTTTCGTGCCTTGCTGCGCCGCCGGCAGATCGCTGTCGGGCTTGCGCGTGGCGATCAGTGCGAGTTCGGAGATGGTCATGATGCGACCCATGCCGCGCGTTCCGTCAGGCATCTCAATGGGGGTGACCTGGCCGCGGGTCGAATGCGTGGCATCCGGCTTGAAGATCAAACCACCCGAATCGGTAAGCTGTGTGTAGGACGAATCCACACCCGCCGCGGAGTTATCGGCAAGATTGGTGCAGCGGATGTAATCGAAAATTTCCGTCAGGATCTGATTGCAGTCCCCACTACTATACTTGGCCGCGAAAGTCTTCGCCGCCGCGCCAGTTGTGTCCCAGCCGGGCACGGCGCGGCCCGTCAGACCTTTCAGATAGGCCATTAGCTCCAGATTGCGCGGTGAAAGGTCCGTCGTGGCGCTGTCGCCATACTGCCGGGTAAAGTAGAAGGGCAAATTGGTCCCGGTCTTCGGACCCACCGTGGAGCAAAAGGCGATGAGCTTGTCGAACGCCGTCCGTTTGGTGTCCGCCACCTGCTCCGGCCAGATGGCGATGCGCGGCTGGTTGTAGAGGTTCTGTTCCGGCGCCTTGCTGCTGGCGGTGAGGAAAAACTTCGCCATCTCGAGCATCTCCCGCGTGGTGTCGCGCGCCGCAACCGGGGGCGCGAGCACCCACGGATTACGTACATTCGTTCCAAAGTTCGGGTTGTAGAGGAATTCATCAATGGACGCATACAGGCGGTCGCCGTCCGGGGTGACGATCTTCTCGCTGGCGTCCCCTGAGCCGCCGCCCGCCCGCGCGGTCCCGGCCTTTGAGGAATAGTCGTGATACACAATGGTGTAGCTGGGATCGGTATACTCGGTGCCTGTGACCCTGGGGATGAACTTGAAGATTTCCTCGGCCATAAGCTCGCGTTTTGGGCCGACGAGCTGCGAAAGCTGACGGCCAAAGATCGTCGAAAGACAGGTCGTCGCCGGATGGCCGGGATAGCGCTGGTATTCCTTTTGCGCACCCTGCCGTGCCGCCAGGTCCCACTCGAACATGGGATCGTTGACGGATTGGTAGGCCGTTCCGGCATTCACTACGCCGGGCTGTCCGTTCGATACGGGCGTATCCCAGAAGGTGCCTTCCGAGGCGGTGTTGATGTTCACCTTCGCCGTCTCATCGTCCGTCCAGAAGGCCACCCGCCCCACCACGCTGTTGATCTCGCCCTGCGCCGTCTTATCCTTACCCACCGGCACCAGCACCTCCACATCCCCCGCCGTGCCCGACCGCTTCGCCGGGGCCAGCGTTCCGTCCTTGAGCAGATAGAGCCACTTCACCGGCATGGTCACCTGGTTGGTCGCATAGTTGTCCACTGTGAACCCTTCGATGTCCGCAGTCGTCTTGTTCAGCGACAACTGCCCGGACGAGTTGATATGGTTGCCGTCGAAGATCGGGTAGATCATCAGCTTCTTCGTGCTGTCAAAAGGATCGGTGCGCGTCAGATCGGCGACCGGGGCGTTGAGATCCGTCCACAGCCCCGGCTGTTTTTTCCAATTTCGCGCATCCGTCGTCGGAAACACCCCTGGGATATCCGTGGCTTTGGCCGGGTCGAAAGTATCGTCCTCGACCAGGCTGTCCGCCGAATAGAGCTTGTAGCATTTCACCACCTTGCCGCTGGTGTCGAAGGTCCGCATCAGCCCCGGCTGGGAGATCCAGGCCTTGTCCGGTTGCGTGGAGGCTTCGCGGATCTGGCCGATGACGAGGTTCAGCGCGGAATCCGCCAGCAGCCGCGCATTGGTCCCGCCCTCGTAGGCTTTCGCGGAGCCATACTCGGTGCGGACAGTCAGCAGCAGCGCCAGCACCAGCCCGGAAAGCAGGACCAGCATGCCAAGGGTCAGGACCAG
>JAYUFH010000421.1:0-25339 GCA_043738765.1 Pseudomonadota bacterium
AGGTGTCGGATTACACTGGCTTCCCGGAGATACTCGACGGCCGCGTCAAGACCCTGCATCCGAAGATCCACGGCGGACTTCTGGGGCGACGCGATCTTCCCGGCCACGTGCACGCCATGCAGGAACACGGCATACCGCCCATCGATCTGGTAGTGGTGAACCTCTATCCCTTTGAGCAGGCCATCGCGCGTCTCGACTGCGATCTGGACAACGCCATCGAGAATATCGACATCGGCGGTCCCAGCATGCTGCGCTCCGCCGCCAAGAACCACGGCTCGGTCACCGTGGTGGTGGACAGCGGCGATTACGCCCTGGTGCTGGCAGAAATGAAAAGCCACGGCGGTGCGGTCACGCCCGCCACGCGTTTCCGGCTGGCCACCAAGGTGTTCGAACATACCGCGCGTTACGACGGCGCCATCGCCAATTATCTCGGCAGCCTGCGCGCGGACGGCAGCCGCACGCTGTTCCCGCACACCTACAACCATCAGTTTGTACTGGCGCAGGAAATGCGCTATGGCGAGAACCCGCATCAGAAGGCGGCATTTTACCGCGAGGCGAAACCCGCCGAGGCGTGTGTCGCCACTGCCACCCAACTGCAAGGCAAGGAACTGTCGTTCAACAACGTGGCCGACACCGACGCCGCCCTCGAATGCGTCAAGGCCTTCGATGAAACCGCCTGCGTCATCGTCAAACACGCCAACCCCTGCGGCGTGGCCGTGGCCGATAGCGTACTGGACGCCTACCGACAGGCCTACATCACCGACCCGACCTCGGCCTTTGGCGGTATCATTGCCTTCAACCGGGCGCTGGATGCGATCACCGCCAAGGCCATCATCGAGCGGCAGTTCGTCGAGGTGATCATCGCGCCAAAGGTGAATCCGGACGCCCTGCCCATCCTGGCCACAAAACAAAACGTGCGCGTACTCGCCTGCGGTACCTGGGGTGCCGAGCGTCCCGCCGACCTCGACTGCAAACGCGTGAGCGGCGGCCTGCTGGTGCAAGAGCGCGACAACGGCAAGGTGCGCGAGCAAGACCTCAAAATCGTCACCCGGCGCGCGCCGACAACCCAGGAACTGCACGACCTGATGTTCGCGTGGAAAGTGGTGAAGTTCGTCAAGTCCAACGCCATCGTCTACTGCAAGGAGGGTCGCACCGTCGGTGTCGGCGCGGGACAAATGAGCCGCGTGTACAGCGCGCGCATCGCCTCCATCAAGGCAACCGACGCGGGCCTGGAGGTGCAGGGCTCGGTCATGGCGTCGGATGCCTTCTTCCCCTTTCGCGACGGCCTCGACCAGGCAGCAGAGGTGGGCGTGACGGCGGTGATCCAGCCCGGTGGCAGTATGCGCGACGCAGAGGTGATCGCTGCCGCCGATCAGCATGGCATCGCCATGGTGTTTACCGGCATGCGGCATTTCCGCCATTAAAAGGTCTGACATGAATGGCACTTACTTAAGCCCTCGCACGTGTAGGGTAGGCATCGCCCACCGGCAGGGCCCATCGACGCCGCGTGTGGTGGGCGATGCCCGCCCTACAAACTTCCCGACGTGCCTGGCGCTGCCATATTCTATTAAAGGTCTTACATGAAAATCCTCATCATCGGCGGCGGCGGCCGGGAACACGCGCTGGCGTGGAAAGCGGCGCAATCTCCCAGCGTGGACAAGGTGTACGTCGCCCCGGGCAACGGCGGCAGCGCGAGTGAACCCGGCTGCGAGAACGTACCCATCGCCGCCGACGACGTGCAAGGCCTGCTGCGCTTCGCCCGTGAGCAGCACGTCGACCTGACCATCGTCGGCCCGGAGACACCCTTGGTGCTGGGCGTGGTGGATCGTTTCAGCACCGCCGGACTCGCCTGCTTCGGGCCGACCCAGGCCAGTGCGCAACTCGAGGGCTCCAAGACCTATGCCAAGGATTTCCTCGCGCGCCACCACATCCCTACAGCTGCCTACGCCACTTTCACCGACCTGCAGGCTGCCATCAGTTATATAAGGAAGATCGGTACACCGCTGGTAGTCAAGGCCGATGGACTGGCCGCGGGCAAAGGCGTGATCATCGCCGCGAGTGAAGACGAGGCCGTCGCCGCGGTGCGGGACATGCTGGAAGCCAACGCCTTCGGTTCCGCCGGCGCCCGCGTGGTGGTCGAGGAATTTCTTGAGGGTGAAGAAGCGAGCTTCATCGTCATGGTGGACGGCGTGCACATCCTGCCCCTGGCCACCTCCCAGGATCACAAGCGCTTGCTGGACGGGGACCTCGGCCCGAACACCGGCGGCATGGGGGCCTACTCCCCGGCACCCGTGGTCACCCCGGCGCTGCATGCGCGTATCCTGCGCGAGGTCATCGAGCCCACCGTGCGCGGCATGGCGGCGGAGGGTCATCCTTATACTGGTTTCCTCTACGCCGGCATCATGGTCACCGCGGACGGCACACCCAAGGTCCTGGAATACAATTGCCGCTTCGGCGATCCCGAGACCCAGCCCATCCTGCTGCGCCTCAAGTCCGACCTCATTCCCCTAGTGCAGGCGGCCCTCGCCGGACGCTTGGACCAGGTCGAGGCGTACTGGGACGCGCGTACCGCCCTCGGCGTGGTCATGGCCGCCGGCGGTTATCCCGGCACCTACCGCAAAAGCGACGTGATACTCGGCCTGCCACAACAGCCGCAGGCGGATTGCAAGGTGTTCCATGCCGGCACCCGCCGGCACAACCACGATGTGCTGACTGACGGCGGCCGGGTATTGTGCGTCACCGCCCTGGGCGACAGCGTGGCCGATGCCCAACGGCGCGCCTATGCCACCGCCAGCGGGATCACCTGGGACGGTGCCCAATACCGCCGCGACATCGGCTACCGCGCCATCGCACGGGAACGCCAAGCCTGAGCGCGGGGCATACACATGGCCCGCACCGCGCGCTAACGGTATAGTAACCGTATTGGCATACAACACACCTCTATACTCGGGACCGTCAAGATGAACAAAACCTTTGTGGCCGTACTCATGGGCTCGGATTCGGATCTGGCCACCATGCAAAGCACCCTCACTATCCTCGACCAGCTGGGCATACCCTGCGAAGTGAAGATCACCTCGGCACACCGCACCCCCGCCGCCACCCATGCCTATGTGAAAGACGCGGATGAACGCGGCTGCGGCGTGTTCATCGCCGCCGCCGGCCTTGCGGCACACCTGGCGGGCACAGTCGCCGCCCTCACCCTCAAGCCGGTGATCGGCGTGCCCATGGATGGCGGACCCTTGCAGGGCCACGACGCCTTGCTCTCCACGGTACAGATGCCCGGTGGTATCCCGGTGGCCTGCGTGGCCATCGGCAAACACGGTGCAAAAAACGCCGCTTACCTTGCCGCCCAGATACTCGCGCTGAATGATGCACCCCTGGCGCAACGACTGGCCAAGGAGCGCGCGAGCAACGCCGCCGAGGTCATGGCCAAGGATCGTGCGCTGCAAGCGACGCGCAAAAAATAGCATGCCCTCCCGCGCAATCACCCAAGCTGTCACGCGGCTGCGTCGCGGTGGCATCGTGGCTTACCCCACGGAATCGGTTTACGGACTGGGCTGCGACCCCGGCAATCGCGCTGCGGTGATGCGCCTGCTGCGTATCAAACGGCGCACGCCCGTCAAGGGCCTGATTCTCATCGCCGCCGATGTCGAGCAGCTGAGACCCTGGGTCGCGGAGATCCCGGCACACGTGCGTGCCACCTGGCCCGGAGCGCACACCTGGCTGGTGCGCCCACGGCAGGGTGTTGCCTATTGGATCACCGGTCGCCATGCGCGCATCGCCGTGCGCGTCAGTGCCCACGCCTCGGTGCGCGCGCTATGCCAGGCCGCGGGTATGGCTCTGGTCTCCACCAGCGCCAACCGCGCCGGTCAAGTGCCGGCGCGCAGTTACCGCGAGGTGTTGCGGCGTTTCGGAGCGGACGTAGACTATGTGCTCCCCGGGCACGTCGGTAGACGCAAACAGCCCACGCCTATTGTTGATGCCGACAGCGGCCAGCTTATCCGCCCGGGCTGAGCACACCACCCACAACGCCATGCGCCACCACTAGTGTTAACACCATGACGACACCCGATAGCAACAAAGTAAAAACCTACCTGCTGGACCTGCAGGACCGCATCTGCGCCGCCCTGGAAACCGAAGACCGACGCGCACGTTTCGTGCAAGACGAATGGACGCGCATGGAAGGCGGTGGCGGACGCACCCGCGTGTTACGCGAAGGCGGAATCTTCGAGCAGGCCGGCGTCGGCTTCTCCCATGTCTTTGGCAAAAACATGCCGGCGTCCGCCACGGCGCAACGGCCGGAACTCGCCGGTCGCACCTTCCAGGCCATGGGTGTGTCCCTGGTGATCCACCCGCTCAATCCCTACGTGCCCACCTCCCATTGCAACGTGCGCTTCTTCATCGCGGAAAAAGACGGTGCGGAACCGGTGTGGTGGTTCGGCGGGGGTTTTGACTTAACACCGTATTATCCATTTATGGAAGACGCGCTGCATTGGCACCAAACCGCCAAAGCGGCCTGCGACCTGTACGACGCGGACTACTACGCGCGCTACAAAAAGTGGTGCGACGAATATTTCTTTCTCAAACACCGCAACGAGACCCGCGGTATCGGTGGCTTGTTCTTCGATGATATGAGCACGCGCGGATTCGACCACAGTTTCGCTTTCATGCGCGGCGTCGGCGATGCCTATCTCGACGCCTACCTGCCCATCGTGCAGCGCCGCCGGTATACGGAGTACGGTGAACGCGAACGCGACTTCCAGCTCTATCGGCGCGGACGCTATGTCGAGTTCAACCTGGTGTACGATCGCGGCACGTTGTTCGGCCTGCAATCCGGCGGGCGCACGGAATCCATCCTCATGTCCCTGCCGCCCCTGGTGAAGTGGCGTTACAACTGGCGCCCCGAACCGGGCAGCCCGGAGGCCAGGCTCTACAGCGATTTTCTGCGGCCGCGGGAATGGCTCACGGAGTAAAGCGGGTGTAGCGTCAGCGCGCCGAGCTGGCGCGCTGATTGAGCACCAGAAACACCACTGCCACCAGCACCAGCAGTAGTTGCAGGCCGAGGGACTCCAGATTGGGGTAGACTCCAAGCACGTCGATGCGCGGGAAGTTAATGCCATTCATCGGCAACTTGCCCGCCGCCTGCAGCGCCGCTACACCCTTGCCGGCGAACACCACCGCCAACAGATACATCAACGCCGAATTGACGCCGAAGAACAGGCGCAGGGGCAGGCGCACGCTGAAGCGGAAGATCAACCAGGACAACAGCACCAACCCGGCGACGGCGGCGAGAAATCCAGCGGCTACCATATGGTGGCCAGCGTCACCGGCCTGCACCCACAGGGTTTCGTAGAACAACACGGTTTCGAACACCTCACGGTACACGGCAATAAACGACAGCAGCGCCAGCGCCCACAGGGTCTGTCCGCCGGTGGCCTGCTGCACCTTGCTTTCGATGAATTCCTTCCAGCGCTGGGCCTGCAGTTTGTTATGCAGCCAGACACCGACATAAAACAATATGCCCGCCGCAAACAGCGCCGTCAGGCCTTCCGTGAGTTCGCGGCTGGCGCCGCTGATATCGATGGCATACGTCGCCAGCGCCCAGGTGGCGAAGCCCATCAGCAGCGCCGCTATCCAGCCGGCGTGGATATAGGGCAGGCCATCGCGCCTCTCGGTCTTGATCAGGAAGGCCACCACTGCCGCGAGCAGCAATATCGCCTCCAGCCCTTCCCGCAGCAGAATGATGAAGGCGCTGGCAAAGGCCACCGAGGGTGTCAGGTCGGAGGTTTCGAGTAACTGACGCGCCGCACCCAGCATGCCCTGTATCTTCACCACCTGGGCGCTCGCCACCGCCACCGGGCGGCCTTCCTTGAGCATGCCGCGATAGCTGAACATTTCCGTTTCGATGGCCACTTTCATCTGCGGATTGATGGCCGCGAGGCCGGTCTCCACCAACTCGAAACCTTCGAGATAAGCCGTCACCGCCATTTGATACGCCGCCTCGGGTCGGCTGTCGCGATAGAGGGCGAGGCTCTCGTCGAGGGTGCGTGCGCTGAAGGCCAGGGGCGATTCGTGTGCGCCGGTCAACCTATCCGGTTGACTGCGCAGATAGGCCAGCACCTCGACCCCCGTTTTGCCATGGCTGGCTTGCGCATCCTCGGGCGTTGCCTGGGTCAGGCCGGCGAGATTGGTAAAAATTTTTCCGTCGCCCGCGGCCCAGGCGGCGGCACCGGCTTGGCGTTGCGCATCGCTGGCGAGAAAATTACTCACGTAGAACGCCAAGGCCCAACGCTGGTCGTCCTTTAAATCACGGTAGGCCTTCATGGCCGTTCCATCGACGCCCAGGCTGATGGCGTTATACAGGGTGTACACGCTGCGCTGATCCTGACGTGCGTGTTCGTGAAAATCTTTCGGTCGCGGGTTCAGGCTGGCCGCCAGGGGCCCGTCGCCGTGGCCCGTCGCACCGTGACACGCCACACAATTTTCATTGTAGAGGCGCGCTCCGGCGGCGACTTCCGGGGCGTGCTTAGGTGCCACCACCAACTGATAGGCTTGAATCAGTGTCGTGCGCATACTGTGGGACAATGCGGCGATTTGCTCGCCCCCGGCTTTGTGCTTGATGCGTTGCACCAGATCCTGGGCCTGCTGTTGCAGGGCCGCCTTCGCCGGGTTCGCCGGTAATTGGGCGACGAGGACGGAAACCCGTGTCGCGAATTCCTGCTGCTCAGCGTATTCGGGGGCGTTCACCACCTGACCATTGCGCACAGTGAGGGGGTAATCCACACCGATATACCCCAGCATGTGGGCGACGGTTTGCAGGTTGTCCGCCGCTTGGACCATCGGGGGTATCGTCACCAGGAACAGGGTAAGGCACAGGGGCAACCCTCTGCGGACAGCGTGTATTAAGTTCATATAAGTGCACTATTAAATGATAATGATTCTCAATTATCATGTTCGGCAGGCCGGCTGTCAAGCGCGCGTGGGGACGGCCCCTGACGGCGGCGCGCTACCCTGGCAAGGTTCGGTCAAACCCTTAAATCCCTAGGCGCCCCTGGATTACCGCCGACACGGTTAGGGACATCCCCTAAATGTGCGTTAAAATCACCTCCGTTTCTCCAGACACCACTGCCCGATGTTTCAGTTCACCAGCCTGCCCCCGCTCTCCCTCTACATCCACCTGCCGTGGTGCGTGAAGAAATGTCCCTACTGCGACTTCAACTCGCATGCTTTAAAAGAGAAGGGCACGGACAGCCTGCCGGAAGACCGTTACATCGATGCGCTGATGGCGGACCTGGAACACGACCTGCCACGGGTGTGGGGCCGACCGGTGCAGAGCCTGTTTTTCGGCGGCGGCACCCCCAGCCTGTTTTCACCGGCGGCCATCGACCGGCTGCTGGCGGCGGTGCGTGCGCGCCTGCCCCTGCGGCCGGACGCGGAAATCACCCTGGAGGCCAACCCCGGAACGGTGGAGCTGGCGCGCTTCCAGGGCTACCGCGCCGCCGGCGTCAACCGCCTGTCCATCGGCGTACAAAGTTTTAACGCCGGCCACTTGCGTGACCTGGGTCGCATCCATGGACGCGATGAGGCGCTGCGCGCCGCCAGCGCTGCACGCGCCGCCGGTTTCGACAACTTCAATCTCGACCTGATGTTCGGCCTGCCAAACCAGACGGTGGACGAGGCGCGCGCTGATCTGCAGTGCGCCCTCGACTTGAAGCCGACACATCTGTCCCTGTACCAACTCACCATCGAACCCAACACCTTGTTCCATGCACACCCGCCGTCCCTGCCCGACGACGATCGCGTGTGGGAGATACAATCGGTACTCCAGGCGATGACGGCGGCCGCGGGTTTTCAGCATTATGAGATCTCCGCCTATGCGCGTGACGGCCTCCGCGCGCGGCATAACCTAAATTACTGGCGCTTCGGCGATTACCTGGGCATCGGCGCCGGCGCTCACGCCAAGATCACCGACGCCAACGGCATTACCCGTTTATGGAAAATCAAACAGCCGGCGGAGTACATGAACAAGGCGGGCACGACCGCCGCCATCGGCGGTGAACAACGCCTGACGCGCGCAGACGCCGCCTTCGAGTTTATGCTGAATACCTTGCGCTTGAGCGACGGCTTCGAACCAGCGTTGTTTCAAGAACGCACGGCGCAACCGCTGTCGTTGGTGGAGCCCGCCATGCAACAGGCGGAAACCCTGGGACTGATGGCGCGCCGCCACGACCGCATCCAGCCGACAGAAAAGGGTTTACGTTTTCTCAACGATTTATTGTGCCTGTTCCTGCCCGCAACAAACGTCCACGACGACCCGCGTAACACCGGGAATGGCGGCCCGTTGCAAGCGGATGGACGGGGTTAGCCCCTAGATGGGCGGGCATAGGCGGCGGCGACGCGACTTTGAGCATGCCGAGCTTCTTGTTACCATAGCGCGCCTGATGGTGGCCGCGTCAGGTGAATATTAAGGATGGTGCAAGAATAACAACCCTCAAGACAGCTACACCGCATCCCATCCGGGATAACTCCATGACCTTGGTCATGTCATCGCCGACTATTCCGGTTCATGTTATTCATTCAATTTCAACGTTAGGAGCAGCCATGAAAATCGATCGTGCATTGATGGGTGTTGTAAGCGTGTTGCTGGGGCTGGTCTGCTCCGGGGCCGTGCAGGCGGCGCCACCGGTGACCCAAGCCGCCGGCAACTTGATCTATCTCGGCGCCAAGGGTGGCATCGTGAGCAACAATGCCGCGGGCGCGGGCAGTGCCGTTAATATCGGTGCCTATGGCGGTTACAACCTGCTGGGCGAAGGGGCGCGCTATCCAAAAAATCTGGGTGGCGGCACCTTATCCGCAGAAGGTGAGTTCACCCTCACTGCCCTGAAGGGCAGCACACGCGGCTATGGCGACTGGAAGATCATGACCCTGGCAGGCTATGCCGCCTATCGTTTCCCGCTACAGAACAAATTTTATCTCAAAGGCAAGGCTGGGGTGCGTTGGCAGGATATCGGTACCGGTGCGCCGGTGGGCTGGAATGGCTCCTCTACCGGTCTTTCCGTTGGCCTGGGTGGCGGTATGCAGCTTAATAAAGGTAACATCGAGGCGGAGATCACCATAGTCGACAGCGACATTACTTTTTTCAGTGTGGGCTATCTTTTCTGATCCGCGTAGCGGCGCAAGAATTACTACAAACCCGGCCGCAGGCCGGGTTTTTTGTTTTGGCTGACCCGGTCAGCTGGACTGGGCGGGGAATGCGGTTACAATATCGCCAACCGCGGAATGAACCGGCAGGAATATATAACAGGGATGCACCTGTATTGCCGTCGGTGGCCGAACACAATGCGCCCGCGGTGCGACTGCGACAATCGGGGTGTCTGGCGCAAAACATTCCGTTGCCACACGCCGTAGCGGACATATCCTGTTGCTGCTGCCAGCTCGCCTAATCGCAGTGCGGAGAAAGAATGACTTACCTGTGGCTCAAATCCCTGCATATCATCTTCATGGTGACCTGGTTCGCCGGGTTGTTTTATCTGCCGCGCCTGTTTGTCTACCACGCCATGAGTGACGACCCGATCAGCCGTGATCGTTTTAAAATCATGGAACGGAAATTGTTTTACGGCATCATGACGCCCGGTGCGGTGCTCACGGTTTTTTTCGGCGCCTGGCTGTGGCTGGACCAGGGCTTTTCCGGCATGTGGCTAGAGATCAAACTGGGCCTGGTCATGGCGTTGATTGTTTATCATGTGTATTGCGGCGTGCTGCTGGCAGACTTCAAACAGGACCGCAACCGCCATGGCCATGTGTTCTATCGTTGGCTCAATGAGTTTCCGATACTACTGCTGATTCCGGTGGTGTTGCTGGTGGTGTTCAAGCCCATGTAACCATCGGCGCTGCCTGTGACTGGTCCTCACCTTAAAAAAATATAAAACTCGTCACACTAGGACACCGTTGGAGGAGATAACGTTTAGACTAGGGGGGAAGATGCATAGTAAAATAAAACTGTCGCTGTGGCTCATCGGCCCATACTTAATCGCGAGTCACCCGGCAGTGGCGGACATCTACACCCTCGAGCAAGCAATTGACTACACCCTGGCGCACAACCTCGACCTGGAGGCCGCCCGCGAGCAGACGCGCACCGCTACCGAACATACTGCCGTGGCCCAGGGGGCACGCCGGCCGCAGGTGGACCTGCGCTACCTGCTGCGTCGCAGCGACAATCCACTGGATGCCTTCGCCGACAAACTCAACACCCGCAGCGTCAACCCCGCCACCGACTTCACTGGTAACGCGTTAAATCAGCCGGGCTCCAGTAGCTTGTCGGCGACTGAGCTGTCCGTGCACTTGCCAGTGTATACCGGCGGAAAATTGCGCGCCGCCTTACGCAATGCCGAGGACAGTGAACGGGCAACCCGGCTGCAGACAGAGCGGGTGCGTGATCTGACAACCTTCCGTACCCGCCAGGCCTACCTTGCGGCACAGGCCGCGACAGAGGCGGTGGCCATTGCTGATGATGCAGTGCAAGCGGCGCGCGGACACGCACAAACCACGGCGAGCCTGGTACGCCAGGGCCGTATCGTCGTATCGGACAGAATGACCGCCGAACTCAATTTGGCCGCAACCGAAAGCGCGCGCGAGCAGGCGCTCAACCGCCAACGCCGATCCCTGGACGAACTCAAGCTGGTCATGGGTATGCCCCTGGATGACACCCTGGAAATCCAGCCTTGGCAGCCCATCGCCGATGCCCCGGTCCTGGCACCCCTGGTTGAAAGCGAACATCGCGCCCTGGCACAGCGCAAAGACCTGCAAGCGAACCAGTACCGCGTCAATGCCGGACAGGCGCGCGTGGACGTGGCGCGCGCCGCCTTCAAGCCACAGGTCAGCGTGGTGGCTGCGAGTAGTTGGTACGATGACAGTGTGTCCCTCGACAACCGCTCCACCAGCATCATGGGCGTGATCAGCATGAACCTCTATAGCGGCGGACAGGTTTCGCACGAAGTCGCCGCCGCCCGTTCCCAGTCCACGGAGAATGACATCCAGCTGCGCAATCAGGAGCGGGTAATCCGCAACGAGGTGCGCAGCGCCTACAGCAATCTCACCGAGGCCCTCGCGCGCTACCGCATCGCCGCGCAAAATGCCGACAAGGCGCGCGAGACCGTGCGCCTGGTGCGGCAACGCTACGGCGAAGGCCGCACCATCCTTATCGACGTACTCATGTCGGAGCGCGTATTGGTGGAGACACGCAATGAGCAGCTCGCCTCCGCCTACAGCATCGCCGTCAATCAGGCGGCGTTGCACCTGGCGGAAGGCATACAGGACCACCCCTGATGGCCACTGCGGACACTGCGCTATGAATAAATTGATATCGGTGTTTATCTTGACTCTCGCCGCCGTCCCACTGTTAGATGGCTGTCGCGCGCAAACGGCGACCCCGTTGCTCGCGCTGCCCGGCCTGCAACGACCAGTGGTTACACTTAAAGTTTCTGCGACCGCTGCGTCACAGCGACTATTCATTCCTGTTGCTGCGTATGTTGAGCGTAGCGGTCTGCCGGGAGTGTTCGTGCTGAATGCAGGCCAGGCGCGTTTCCGTATGGTGCGTATCGGCAAGCGCAGCGCCAGCCAACTGGAAGTGCTGAGCGGCCTCAGCGGGGACGAAACTCTGGTGCTACGCGACCTCACGGACGTGCATGACGGCAGTCCGATCGTAGTCAGGTAAAGGATCTCCATGGCAACGACACCCAAGAAGAATACCCATACCGACCAGACGCTGAACATCGCCGGTCGCGTCACCCAATATTTCATCAACAGCAAACTGACCATACTGGTCATCCTGCTCGCCCTGTTGGTAGGCGTCATGGCCATCGTCATCACGCCGCGCACAGAGAATCCCCAGATCGTGGTGCCAGCGGCAAATATTATAGTCTCCAAACCTGGGGCATCGCCGCGCGAAGTTGAACAGCTCATCGTCAAACCCCTGGAGGCCATTCTGCAGGGCATGAGTGGCGTCGAGCACACTTATGGCACGGCCATGGATTCCATCGGCATCGTCAGCGTTCAGTTTTACGTCGGCCAGGACAAGGAAGACTCCCTGGTCAAACTTTACGATCGCATCATGAGCAATATCGATCATCTACCCCCCGGTGCGCGCCAGCCGCTGGTCAAGCCGGTGGACGTGGACGATGTACCGGTGCTGACTATCTCCCTTTCCTCCAGCGAAATGGACGACCGGCGCCTGCGCAAGATTTCTACCGAGGTGCTGGAGCACTTGCGTCGGGTGGAGGGTACTTCGGTGTCGTTCATCCACGGCGGACGCCTACGTCAGATCAACGTGAACCTCGACCTGGAGCGCATGCAGCGCTACAACGTCACCCTGGTGAATATCCGCCAGGTGCTGGAAGCCACCAACATCGACATCCCCGCGGGCACCTTGGTGAACCATAATCGGGTGAGCACTGTCAGCGCCGGCGGTATGCTGCGCTCGGCAGAGGATGTGAAAAATCTGGTGGTGGCGCTCTACGCTCACCGGCCCGTCTACCTGAAGGATGTGGCGGATGTGACCGACGGTCCCGGCGAAATCGAACGCGTACATCGCATCGGTTACGGTCCGGCTTACACCGGCCAGCGTGTCGCGGACTACGAAGTCCCCGCCGTCACCCTGGCCATCGCTAAACTCAAGGGCACCAATGCCGTGCGCGTTACCCAGGACGTGTTGGCGGAACTGGCGCGCATCCGGCCATCCATCATTCCGCCACAGGTGAACGTTAATGTCACCCGCAACGATGGTCAGCGCGCCGATGATGCTGTCAATCTATTGATGGAACACCTGGCCATCGCCATCGGCACCGTGGTGCTGCTGCTGATCGTCTTCCTCGGCTGGCGCGCCGCGAGTATCGTGACCATCACGATTCCGCTGATCCTGTTTATCACACTGAGCGTGGGCATGCTCGCCGGGCAGAGCATCAACCGCATCACCCTGTTCGCGCTGATCCTGTCCCTCGGCCTGCTGGTGGATGATTCCATCGTGGTGATTGAAAATATCTTCCGCCATTACGCCAAGGCCGGTGCCGATCGCTTGGGTTCGGCGGTGCGTGCCGTGAATGAAATCGGCAAACCCACCAACCTCGCCACCTTTACCGTTATCCTGGCGTTTTTGCCCATGCTCTGGGTTACGGGCATGATGGGCCCCTACATGGCTCCGATTCCCTTCAACGTGCCGGTGGCCATGCTCACCTCGCTGTTCATCGCTTATACCGTGGCCCCCTGGGCCGCCTTCCGCTGGCTGAAAATCAAAGGCGGTACGCACACCGCTGAACATGTCCCTGGCTCTATCGAGCGGGTATATGCCGCGATCATGCGACGCCTGCTCGATAGCCGGGTGGCACGCAATAGTTTCTTCGCCGGCATTGCGCTGCTCATGGTGTTGGTATTGGCCATGCCCGCCTTCAACCTCGTGTTGTTCAAGATGCTGCCCAAGAACAACACTAATACCTTCAATATCACCATCGACATGCCGGCAGGCACCAGTCTGGAAGACACGGACCGGGTGACACGTCAGGTCGGGGATGTGGTGCGACAGCATGCGCAGGTGGACAACTATGAGGCCACGGTGGGCGAGGCCGGTGTGGTGGATTTCAACGGCTTGCTGCGCGGCGCCGGATTGAAACAGGGACCGCAGATGGCCGAGGTGCGCGTCAACCTTCGGGACAAAGCCGAGCGCAAGGAGTCGTCTATTGATGTCGTGCTCGACCTACGTGCCCCCCTGGCCAAGCTGGCCAAGACAACCGGTGCCAATATCAAACTGGTGGAGGACCCGCCGGGCCCACCGGTGCGCGCCACCCTGCTGGCAGAGCTCTATGGGCCGGATTACCACCACCTGCGCCAGATCGCCGCTGACCTGCGGCGTGACGTCTTCGACAATACGGTGGACGTGGTGGATACCGATATCAGCGATACCGCGGACACCACCGAGTACCGTATCGATGTCGATCGCCAGAAGGCCGCGCTGGCGGGCATCCTGCCGGCGCAAGTGGCGGAAACCCTGCAAGCTTTTCTGGCGGGCTACAATGTCGGCACGGTGCATTTCGACGATGAAAAAGAGCCGGTGCCGATCCGCTTTCAGATTCCGGTTGCGGACCGGGTGACCACCGCGGATCTACGCAAGGTTTTCTTTACCACTCCGCAGGGCAATCAGGTGCGACTGACGGACATCGCCCGCATCGAGACAATCACCGCCCCCAAACCGATACTACATAAGGATCAGCGTCCGGTGGTTTACGTGAGTGGTGAGCTCGGCTCCACCAGCCAGGTCTACGCGGTGTTGAACATGTGGCGCTACCTGCGCGCCCATCCGCTGCCGGGCGATGTTCAACTCAAACAGTATTTCATGGCGGATCCCGACACCCTCGGCTATAGCCTGCGTTGGGATGGCGAGATGCGTCTCACCCTGGATGTGTTCCGTGATCTGGGTTCAGCCTTCGCCGTGGCGATACTGCTGATTTATCTTGTCTTGGTGGGTTATTACCGGTCCTTTGCCACACCGCTCATTGTCATGGGCGCCATCCCCCTGACCATCGTCGGCGTGTTGCCCGGTCACGCCCTCATGGGCCAGTATTTTACCGCCACCTCCATGATTGGGGTCATTGCCCTGGCGGGTATCGTGGTACGCAATTCGCTACTCTTGATTGATTTTATTCTCGACTTCCGCAGGCAAGGTCACGCTCTGCGCGAGGCGGTACTGCAGGCGGGCATTACGCGCATGCGTCCGATTCTGTTGACGGCCTTCGCCATTGTGCTCGGAACAGCCATCATGGTGGTGGACCCGGTCTTCGGTGGGTTGGCGGTGTCACTCATCTTCGGCACCCTGGCGTCGACCATCCTGACGCTGCTGGTCATCCCCTTGGTCTACTTTGTGTATGAACGACGCAAGTTGAAGCCAACCTGATGCACTGATCGAGTAGTCCCTGGGGCGTGGGCCTAGGCCCACAGACGCTGCCACCAGCGACGCCGATTTTGCGCCAAGGTCTGTTTGTCTTTCAATTCCGTGGGCGGGATGCGGCTCATGACCCAACCGGGCAGGGGCGGGTTGTCGCTATAGCCACAGGACACCCCCAGGTTGCTGGGGTCGAAGATTTTAATAAAGGTAGGATCGGTCTTGCTGTCGGCATAAACGATGCCGCAGTAATCCTCGTCGTGCTCCTTGTGCAACAAGGCGTCCACCTCGTGGACAAAACGTATGACTTGCTCCTCACCGATCGCCTGCTGTGGTACCGGCTCGCCCACGGCATACACATACCAGCCGGACCCCGCTGTGCGCCGCACCGCGCTCCAGAACTCATCGAGTTGTTGCCAGGAGAGGAGGCTGGTGAAGTGGCCGCTGAATGCTCGATAGTAGGCGTCATCGTTGATGTCTGACGTCATGGTTTTGTGCCCTGCGCTTTAAAAGTTCAGTCTACACCGCCTGGCACAACCGTTACCAGGGATCCAGCCCCGGACCCTGACAACGGTCGAACCCTATCTCCTCCACGCCCTTCTTAGAGGCCCGTTCCTCTCGTTCTATATAAATAGACTAACATCGGCTTGCTGCGCTACGGGCAGGAAACTTGCTGCACCGATGTAATCCGTTACCTCGGGGATGAAGTCCGCCCTGTTCATTCCGAATAAGTCGACGGTCATCTGGCACGCGACCATCTTGACACCCGCCTCGAGTGACAGCTCACGCAATTCTGCGATGGATGCGACGCCGGTATTTTTGATGGTCTGTTTCATTAGACCGGTTGCCAGCTTTTCGAACCCGGGCACACCGGCCATCACCAGGTTGGGGATTTTCCATTCAACTTTTTTGAACCATTTCGGTCCGAAGGGCATTTTCATCGGCATGGCCGGATTGCCCAACGGGCTTATCTCCAGATCTTTTAAATCTTTCTTCAGCAGACTCAGGCCGTAGAAAGTAAAAAATATCGATACGTCCCAGCCCAGTGCCGCGCCGGTGGATGCCAGGATGAAGGGCGGATAGGCCCAATCCATAGTGCCCTTGGTGGCGATGATAGCCATGGAGGGTGTCCTGGCCGCCTCGCGCTCCTGCATTTTCTTTTCGAATCGGTCATCGAACCATTGATCCAGGGCGGCGCCTTCCTTTCCCAGCGCAACCACGCCGCCGTTGTCGTGATTGATGATTTTGTTTATCTGTCCCATATGACCCCCTATTCCACTCTGCGGATTGATCGGACGCCTACGCGCCGACACCTTAATGCAACGCACCCAGGATTCACGAACTCTGTCTGCACAACCTTGACTAAGACATATGTCTGACTAAAATTAGATCAATCCGGGCCGCATGTCAAGATAAACAACGGTGCCAACGGTTACCGCAGGTGACCGATTCATCGGCGAAATCATTGCACCCGGTATATTCGTTGTCCCGGGGGTAGCGGAGACGTTACACTATGACGCAATCAAATCAGCGTTTGCCTTCATCTATGGTCAGCAAGCAACAGGGCGAGGAAGTCCGTCAGCAGATAGTGTCTGCTGCGAACCGGCTGTTTTACGAGCAGGGATATAATCACACATCATTCAGTGAGATCGCCGAGGCCGCGGCGGTGCCGCGCGGCAATTTCTATTACTACTTCAAATCCAAGGACGACATACTCAATGCCGTCGTCGACGCGCGCCTGCAACGCCTGCGCAGCACGCTCGAACAATGGGATCACCAGTATCCCGAACCCAAACGCCGCCTGAAAAGATTTGTCGATATCCTCTTGAATGAAGAATC
The DNA here is from genome assembly GCA_043738765.1 of Pseudomonadota bacterium. Lineage (GTDB taxonomy): Bacteria > Pseudomonadota > Gammaproteobacteria > Acidiferrobacterales > UBA6901 > JANNJF01. The sequence goes on from JAYUFH010000421.1 coordinate 16,766, forward strand.
GAACATAGTGCGCTTCGGCTGCCCCATGGGCACGCTCGGCGCCGAACTCGGCAAAACCCAGGTCGAGCTCCAGACCAGGGTGACGGAAATGTTCGATGTCTTTCTCAACTGGCTGAAGGCACAATTTTTGGCGCTGGGTCACGGAAATAAGTCACGCGCCCACGCGCTCCACCTGATGGCGGCGGCCCAAGGCACCAGCCTCATTGCCCACGCCTATGCGGACACCAAGTTCATCAGCCGCGAAGCGGTGTTGCTGAAAGACTGGATCGACTCGCTCTAATATACCTCTTGTCCTGCGCTCAGCGTCCGACCGTCCTCGACGATTTGCGGACGGCCTCACCCACCCGACTATCGGTACCGATGCCCCTGTGCTATCCCTTGCCACACACTGCACGTGTCTCTTAGTATCGACTGCTAAGGAGCCATTACAAACTCCATAGTCGTTGGCGACAACCTGCAGGGAGCGCCCGCACTTTATCCCGATACATCTTTTCCCCTAACCCAGCTTGCGGTCAGTTCGCTTGCGTGCATATCGCGGGATAGGCGTGCGTGCGGGTTTGTTCAACAGGGAATTCCATCCAGGAGGATGCAGTGAAACATTACCACGAGACCTTCAACAAAAAATCACGCCTCACGCGCGCGCCGGAAATAGCCTCCGTGGGCGACTCGCCATTGCTCGCCATGCAACCGCAGTCACTCAAGTTCCGCATCGCCGCGGCCTTGCAGGTACAGAACGACTACTTCCCCTGTTTTGACTGGACGTTTCCGCCGCCGATCTCGCAGAAAACCCGCAGCTCCCTGGCCGTCGACGAACTCTTTAAATATCCATCAGTGATTGCCGGCCGTTACAGCGCCTACCTGCACATTCCGTTTTGCGCCACCCTGTGCAAATTTTGTTATTACCCAGTGATTCCTGGGCAACGTACGGGGGAGAAAGAGACCTATGTACGCTATCTGGTACGTGAAATGGCGATGTATGCCGAGCAATTCGCCGGCCAGGAATGTGAGTCGCTGTACATCGGCGGGGGCACGCCCACGTCCCTCGACAACCATCTGCTGGAAATACTGTTTGACGGTATCCGCAGGCATTTCCGCCTGGCACACGGGGCGGAGATCACCATCGAATCCGCCCCGGGTACGCTGCCGCGGGACAAGGTCTTATTGCTGAAGCGGCTCGGGGTAAACCGACTGAGTTATGGTATCCAGACCCTCGACACCCAGCTACTCGCCAGCCTCAACCGGAATTATTCGGTGGACGAGGCGATGGAGGAAATGCAGACCGCCGTGGAGATCATCGGCAACGTGAACATCGATACCATGTATGGCTTTGAAGGCGAGCCCGACAGCGCCTTGATCGAGACGCTTTCCCGATTCATTGCCATCGGTGTGCCGTGTGTCTCTATTTACTCGCTTGACGGACAACGCTGCAATACCGATCGCGTGCGTTACGCACCGGGTAAAGACGAACTGTTTGATAAAAAGGTGGCCCTATTCAGAAATGCCCAGCGATTCCTGAGCGAACGTGGCTTTCAACCTGTGCTGCAAAACATATTCCTCAAGCCCGCCGAGGCATCCTATCAACATCAGTTACGTCGCTGGGAAAACCTGCCGCTGATCGCACTCGGCATGTCGGCCATGGGCTACGCGCCGCGCGTACTCTACCAGAATCAGTTGTCGATCAAGAATTACTACGCCAACATCGATGCCGGCAATCTGCCCATCATGGAGTCCGAAACCCTCAGTGCCGAGATGCAGTTTGCACGCGAGGTGGTCAGTCAGCTGCGCTTTACCCGCGTCGACACCCGCCACATCCTGAAAAAATACGGCGTGGATATCCGCACGGTATACAAAGACCTGATCGCCGCCTTGATCGATCTCGGTTACCTGCAATCCACGAACGACGTGATCAGCCTGACGGACAAGGCCACGCCTTACAACAACATCATCCCCATGTTGTTCTCCCCCGATTCCTTCAAACAATCCCTGTTTGGATTACCCGAGGAATACCGGGAGAATTTTCCGCTGCCGTATGTCTTGACCAACGCCGGCGCGACGCAAAGCGATGCCATCGTATTGGCCGCCGGCTGAAGCCGTGGGAAATTACCGCGCCAGCGATCAATACATATCCAATGGATCCACATCCAAAGACCAGCGCACCTTTCGGCCCTGCGGGGCCTCTTCCAATAGACCCAGCCAGCGAGACAGAAAATCGTGCAGCGCGCTACGCTGCGGCGACATGACCAGCAGCTGGGCGCGGTAACGCCCGGCTCGTTTTTCCATGGGTGACGCCAGCGGTTCGCCCAACACGATCTGGCCGTTGATTGGTAACGATTCCCCAAGGTGGCGCGCTAGCTGTGCAAAACCCAGGGCGATGCCGCCACGGGGGGATTCGGCGCGCAGCAGGGCGAAATGAGTGAACGGCGGGAATTGCGCCTGTCGACGCTCCTCCAGGACGTACTGTGCATAACCTTGATAGTCGTGCTGCTGCAGGGCGGAAAACACCGGGTTATCCGGATGGTAGGTTTGGATCAACACCTCTCCCGGTTTCTCCGCGCGGCCGGCGCGGCCAGCCACTTGCACGATGCGCTGGAACAGCTGCTCGCCGGAACGGAAATCCACGCCGTATAACCCCTGATCCGCATTCAACACGCCGACCAGGGTGAGGTTGGGAAAATCGTGACCCTTGGCGAGCATCTGCGTGCCCACCAGGATATCCGCTTCGCCGGCATGTATCCGACGCAGCTTGTCTTCGAGGGCGCCTTTGCGCCGGGTGCTGTCGCGATCCACCCGTTCGATGCGCGCGTCGGGAAACATTTTTTGCAGAGTTTCCTCGACCCGCTCGGTTCCCTCTCCCAAGCCGTGCAGATTGCCCGAGGCACAGGCCGGGCATTTTTGCGGTACTGCAGCTTCGCTGCCGCAATGATGACAACGCAGGCGCTGGTGACGCTTGTGCAACGTCATGCGCGCATCGCAACGCAGACAGGGTGCTAACCAACCGCAGTCGTGACACATCCACACCGGCGCGAATCCCCGCCGGTTGATGAATATCAGACTTTGCTCCTGCTTGGCGAGCCGCCCGCGCAAGGCATCGACCAAGGGCGGCGACAGGCCGTCATGCACGGATAACTTGCGCATGTCCAGCAAGCCGATACGTGGCAACACCGCACTGCCGGTTCGGTCCGGTAATTCCAATACCCGATAGCGACCCTGCCGGGCATTGTTCAGACTTTCCAGGGACGGTGTCGCCGACCCCAGCACCACTGGCACGCCCTCGCGACTGGCGCGCACCACCGCCAGATCCCGGGCGGAGTAACGAAAACCGTCCTGCTGTTTGTACGAACCATCGTGCTCTTCATCCACCACCATGAGACGCAGTGCCGGCATCGGGGTAAAGACCGCCGAGCGCGTGCCGATGACAATGGCCGCTTTGCCGGTACGCGCCATGCCCCAGGCGCATAGACGCTCGCTGTCGTTCATGCCCGAATGCAGCACGGCGATGGTCACGGGGAAACGACGCTGGAATCTTTCCAGCAGCTGCGGCGTCAAACCGATCTCCGGTACCAGGATAAGGGCCTGCCCCCCCTCGGCTCGGACCCGGTCGATGGCGTGAAGATAGACCTCCGTCTTGCCGCTGCCAGTGATGCCATGCAGCAGAAACCCCTGGTAGCCGCCAAGGGATTCGTGGATAGCCACCACCGCGGAGCGCTGCGCCAGGTTCAATTGCGGCAAGGTGTCGTCGCTGCCCGCGGCGGGCAGCAAGCAATCCCGCCGCCCCATGGCGAGCCAACCTTTTTTTTGCATGGCGCTGAGCGGCGCGCGCCACGCAAGCGTCACCGCAGCAAGCTTGTCCGCGTCCAGACCCTCCGGGGCAGCAAGCAGGGCCTCAAGCAGGCGTCGCTGGGTCACGGCACGCTTTAATGTCTCCGGCGACTGTTGTCGTCCGTTGTCCGTGAGCCGCCACACTGCCACGCCCTCTGATTCCGGTGCCTGCCCGCGACGCAACAGCACCGGCAAGGTGGTTTGTATCACCTCTCCCACCGGATGATGGTAATAGTCCGCCGCCCATAGCAAAAAACTGAGTAGACCAGCGGGAATGACCGGCTCTTCGTCCAGCACTGCCGATACAGGCTTGAGCCGTGCCAACGGCCAATCACTGTGTTGGCTTACTTGCAGTACCACCCCCACTACCTCACGACGCCCGAAGGGCACCCGCACCCGCGCTCCCGGTTGGGGTATCGGGCCGGTTTGCGGCGGGAGGTAGTCGAAGCGACGGCGTAACGGCGAGGGGACGGCAACCTGAATGATATAAGATAAACTTGCGGACATGCTCGAAATCTATCATACCCCGGCATCCCCTGCGGCAACCCTGGGAAAAGCCTCCCCCCACTGCGTGAAACCTCTCGGCTCCACAGTTCAAGTAGTCCATCAGATTGCTTGCTAACTCTTTGTGGAAACAACGAATCGGGGTTATGCACAATATCTGTGGATAAGTGTGTTGATGAAATTAAGGTGGGTGGCGGATTCCACCTGAATTTGAGTGTTTGTGTTAAATTGATTATTTTATAAACAGAGAAATACTTCTTTATTAAACAAGTAGATAGATAAAAATCCTAGCATTTTATGACGGTTTTATGGCGCCCTTCCGCGCCCAGTACACCGTCTCGAATCGTTTGTGAATAAATCACTTGACGCATGCCAAATTACTCTGATAGTGCGATCCAATAACCATCGCCCAATAACTCACTCCAACGTCAGGAACTGGGCGGCCAATCCGCCGATCACCGACGGGCGGGCTCGCATTGCGTCGCCAGCCCCCGATCTTGTTATTCCCCTGGGTTCGTGGGAAAAACGCATTTGACCCAGGACTCGCCCATCGCCGAGGCCAAAACATGATCGAACTGCGCCGTGCTGAGGACCGTGGCCACGCCGACCATGGCTGGCTGAACAGCTATCACAGCTTTTCCTTCGCCGACTATTACGAGCCATCTCGCATGGGTTACTCCAGCCTGCGGGTCATCAACGAGGACCGGGTGGCGCCCGGTGCCGGCTTTCCCACCCATAGTCACCGGGACATGGAAATCATCAGCTACGTGCTGGACGGAGCCCTGGAACACCAGGACAGCTTAGGTAACGGCTCCATCATCCGCCCGGGGGACGTGCAGCGCATGAGCGCAGGCAGCGGGGTCCGCCACAGCGAATTCAACGCGTCCCAAACCGAACCGGTGCATTTCCTCCAGATATGGTTGCTGCCGGAACGCGCGGGATTGGAACCTGGGTACGAACAAAAATACTTTCCGCAAAGTGAACGCCACGCCCAGCTGCGGTTGATCGCTTCGCGCAACGGTGACAAAGGTTCGGTGAGCGTGCACCAGGATGTGCGGGTGTATGCCAGCCTCCTGCGGTTGGGTGAGTCGCTGCACTACACCCCGCCGCCGGGACGACACAGCTATTTGCACGTGGCACGTGGCGAACTGGTTATGAACGGTGACACCTTTCTGACGGGTGACGCCGCAACCATCTCCGACGAGCCTGCGCTAATGTTGCGCGCACCGCACAGTGCGGAGTTTTTAGTGTTCGATCTCCCATGAAGATAAGCTGCAATCACGCCAACACCTTGATGCCTGTCCACAGAGCGGAGCGGCACACACAGTCATCGCGCTACACACCCTGACGCGGCCGACCAGTATTTGTTAAGCTAGCACACTACTGCCAGCCCAATGCGGCGCGACAGAAGTATCCATCACGGCGGAACACCCCCAAGGAGCTTACATGGCCGACAAACCCGCCATCACCCGCACACCCATCCACGATCTACTGGCACGACGCTGGAGCGGTCGCGCCTACGATGCCCACAAACGCGTCAGCCGGGAACAACTGTTGGCGTTACTGGAGGCGGCACGCTGGGCGCCGTCCTGTTTCGGCGACCAGCCCTGGCGCTACCTCGTGTGGGACCGGCACAGCGATCCCGTGACCTGGCAAAAGGCCTTCGAGTGTCTCGGTGAATGGAATCAAAACTGGGTGAAAAATGCACCACTGTTGATGCTGGCCACGTCCGACAGCCTATTTCAAAAAAACGCCAAACCCAATCGCTGGGGACAATACGATACCGGTGCATCGAGCGAGAATATCTGCCTGCAGGCCGTGGCCCTCGGCCTCATGGCACATCAGATGGGCGGCTTCGACGTGGACAAAGCCCGCAAGACTTTCAATATTCCCAGCGCCTATACCCCCATGGCGATGATCGCTGCGGGCTATCAGGGCGCGCCGGATATTCTGAACGACGAACTCAAACAGCAGGAGCTGGCGGCGCGCGAGCGCCATCCCCTGGGCGAGCGGTTTTTCGAAGGGGCTTGGGGAATGCCGATCAAAACAAAATAATCGTCACGGCGGATGACCCTCGGTTGCTTGCCCAACGCCAAAACTCACTGCGACCATCTCTTTGATACCATCGGATGTAATACCATGAACGCGTCTCTCTGGACTGATATCGCCGAACACATCAGCACCGCTACCGGGGAAAAATTCACGGCTGGCGGCCACCACTCCGTCGGTGGCGGCTGCATCAACAGCGCCGCCGTCATCGAAGACAACGGGCGCAGCTACTTCGTGAAACTCAACGATGCGCACCTCCTGCTCATGTTCGAAGCGGAAGCCGACGGACTGCGTGAGATCGCCACGTCGAATTCGGTGCGTGTGCCCCAGCCGGTGTGTACCGGGCTCAGCGGGCAGCATGTCTACTTGGTGCTGGAACACATAGCGTTTGTGCCGAGTGACGACCAGGGGCCGGAACGACTGGGCCAACAACTGGTCTTGATGCACCGGACGCAACAAAAAACCTTCGGCTGGCGACGCGACAACACCATCGGCTCCACACCGCAGATCAATACACCCGCTACCGACTGGGTCGCCTTCTGGCAGCACCAACGATTGGAATACCAGCTGCGCCTCGCCGCCGCGCAGGGTCACCGCGGGGACATACAACGCAAAGGTGAACGTCTGCTGTCGGACCTGGCGTTACTCTTCGCGAATTACGCACCGACACCGTCGCTACTGCACGGCGACCTGTGGTCGGGCAATGTCGCCTACGACACCCTCGCTCAACCGGTGATCTACGATCCGGCGGTTTATTACGGCGACCGCGAGGCGGACATCGCCATGACCGAGCTGTTCGGCGGTTTCGCGCCGCGCTTTTACCAGGCGTACCAGGATGCGTGGCCACTGGATCCAGACTACTCAGTACGCAAGCACCTGTATAATTTGTATCACGTGCTCAATCATTTGAATTTGTTCGGCGGGAGTTATCGCGCCCAGGCGGAAGGGTTGATGGATCGGCTGCTGAGTGAAATCAGGTAGCGTCACCCATGAACATGCCACACGAAGGCAAAGGTGCGTAACCTGTGACTCGGGACTATTTTGTTATCAACGGCACCGATCGGTCGGTGTCAAGAAACTATTTTCGGCCACGCCAGTACCCAGGACGGCGGCTATGGTGGGCAACCGCCAAGATGTGCATTTCTTCGCCGACTATCGTATAGATAACCGAATAAGGAAAGCGCCGCATGACGTAACGACGCTTGCCAGGCCGCCACAAGGCTCCCAACCTGGGATGTTGCAGCAACATACTCAACGCGTACTCAAACTCCGTGAGCAAACACTGCGATAGGGCGGTATCGGCCTGCTCCCGGTAGAACTCGGCGGCATCTAGAAGATCATTTTCTGCCTCTGGATGCAGCCAGTACTTCATTTAAACTCGGCCCGCAACTTGGCCAAGGTTTCGGCACCAGGTAGCAGGGACACCGTTTTGTTCTCGAGCTCCGCGTGGCGTCTCTCCACTTCAGCAGCCCAAGCCTCTTCCACTTCGGGATCGGTATCTAAACTGGCAATGAGCCGTTCGATCAACCGCGCGCGCTCGGCCGTGGACAATCGCAACGCTTCAGCTTCAAGTGATTCGATAGTTAATGACATGGACATCCCCCGTGCAAAAACAAACAAGATGAGTCAATAGATTGCCATAACGTCAGCAATGGAAGCAAATCGAACCCTATAGCGCTGAAGCGGGCGGCTTGGTGGCGCAAAGTATTTGTAGACCATCGTGGCGGATGGGGTACCGGACGCGCAGTATGCACTGTGGTTACTATTACCGGTGGCGGATCGAATCGTACTTCAATAACGATCCTTAGGCAGAGCACTGCACATTAAAAATGATTCTTAGGCAGAGCACTGCACATTAAAAATGATTCTTAGGCAGAGCACTGCACATTAAACTGCTGAAAGACGCGGGGCATCAGTTGGCGCGCCAGGAACAGGAAACCGGGCAAGCGTGCGTGCTGGCTAGGCGGCTGATCACCAAAACAGCTGGCTCTAGGAGAAGGCTGCTCTTTTTCTCGCCTCACGTTTTAATGCAAAAATTATCCGCGCTTTTTTTGCGCCGGCTGGATTTTTTTGTTAGAGGTCTTCTCCTCTTGAATGAGTTTTTCCCAGTGAGTACCTCCCTTCATTTTCTTCAACTCTTCTTTTTTGTATTTAACGATCTTTTTTTCCATTTTTCCGCTCCTTGGCTGGTTTCATTTCTTT
>JAYUFH010000422.1:0-1319 GCA_043738765.1 Pseudomonadota bacterium
GATGCGTTACGCGCGACGCGGAGCAACACATTCCCGTTAGAGATTCAGAAACATGATGGGATCATGTTCTATGTTGGATATGCCTCTCACGAAGAGATAAACATAGCGCCTTAAATTATGCCGCATAATCTCCGTAGTACCGAATTGGGTTTCCTCCAGCGGTCGAAACATGTGGAGACGGCGGTCAGTACGTCGTCCAAGGTGGCGAAGAACCGGTTGTGCGTCGCCATGCGGCGGGCTAGCTTCCAGACTCGCTCGACGGGGGCCAGCTGCGGACTGTACGGCGGCAGAAACAGCAGGGTGAGTACGGCGCGATATTTTCGACGCAAGGGCTTGAGCAGGACCGCGTGGTGGTACCGGGCATTGTCCAGCACCAGCACCATGCGCGTGTCGTGGGTGCGATGCCGCAGCAGCGTCTTCAGAAAGGTCTCGAACGTGGCCGCATTGAACGTGGCGCACAGAGAGCGAATGAACTTGCCGGTGCGCAAACTGACGGCACCAAAGCAGGCGACCGACTTGCGGGTGGGCGCATGGAGCAGGATCGGATCCTTGATCTCGGGCGGTACCCACATGCGGCACCGGGTGCCATGTTGTTGGAAGTGGCATTCGTCCACGCTCCAGAGTTCAACGCCCCGGCGCCGGGCCAGGCGGTGCAGTTTTTTTAAACGCCGCGACCTTGACCGGGTCGGACTGAGCGACTTGGGGTCTGGGCTTGCGCAGTCGGAACCCCATGTGGCCGAAGATGCGTTGGCACTGGCGCACACCCAGCCGCACCTTGTAGCGCAGGCGAAGATGCGCCGCGAGCAACTTGCCATCCCACAGATGACCGGCATGACCAAACTTCTGCGGATCGCGTCGCAAGTCACGCCCCAGCGCGGCCCATTGCGTGGCGTTCAGCGTACCCGGCCGACCCGAACGCACCCCGTCGCGCAAGCCAGCCAGTCCATGGGTTTCAAACCGCGTCACCCAGCGCTGCACCGTCCGTCGATCTTCCCCAAACAAGTTGGCGACCTGCTGGCAGCTGTGGCCGCCAGTGACCAGCAGCAACCCGTGCAATCGATGGTCGTACCGCGACTCATCGGACCGAGCAATTTCTTGTTGGATGGCCAGTCGCATGACGTCGGCATCCGCAATTTCGAGTTTTCTCATGACCGTACCTCCACATCGGGGACCGGTCATCAGTATAACGCAATCATGCGGCAATATATATGACGCTATGTTTAGTTGTGTCGGCGTCAACGCCGGAAGGTTCATTCTGCGCGCAATAGCCTGGCCGGAGGGTATCCCGAAATTGACGTGGCGCATCAGATTGCGTGAGG
>JAYUFH010000423.1:0-3591 GCA_043738765.1 Pseudomonadota bacterium
GCTCAACACTTGACTCAGCTCCAAGTATCGTTTGTGATAACCCGTATTCTCATTGAAAAAATCGCTATGGCCATACCCTGCATGACGTCAGTCGTAGCATCGTTCTTCCTAACACGTAAATAAGGAGAAATAATGAAAACACCTTGGACTATCGCCGTCACCTTGCCCGCGCTGTTATTCACCTTGCCCGCCCTTGCCGATCACACCAGTGTTAGCATGAACAGGATCGATGCCAAAGGCGTTGGCGCCGGTATAGGCTCCATCGAATTCATGGATACGCCGCAAGGACTGGCCATCATGACCAATCTCAAAGACCTGACAGCGGGGCAGCATGGTTTGCACGTGCATGAGAACGCCAGCTGTGACACAAAAGACAAGGACGGTAAATCCGTCGCCGGACTCGCAGCGGGTGGTCACTACGACCCTGCCGGAACCAAACACCACGCTGGCCCGCAGGGCAACGGTCACCTCGGCGACCTGCCAGTCTTGACCGTCGCGGCAGACGGCACGAGCAAGGAAACCTTGACGGCGCCACATCTCAAAGTTGCGGAACTCAAAGGCCGCTCCATCATGGTCCATGAGGCCGGCGATAATTTCTCCGACCAGCCAAAACCTCTCGGCGGCGGCGGGGCCCGCGTTGCCTGTGGCGTGCTCAAGTAACGCATGTTTTAGAGGGTCCGCTGCCCAGTGGCATGTAAAATGGTGGACGGCGAAATTCCCATACTTGTTACCAGCAGACAGGCGGGGTGGCGTCGCCAGCCAATTACGACAACTGACGCAATATATTCGACCTCTACGGTGACCAGCTGGCAACAAAGCCGGCCACCAGTTTAGTCGGAATACTGCCCACTCTCTATTTGCTTAATTTCACTTTGTTACAGTAGTGTTGACGGTAGCGCTGTTGTTGGCCGTATTGGGATCGTCCACTGCACTGGTGACACCGGCGCTGTTGCCGAGCGCGCCGGTGGTCTTGGTTCGCACAACGATGATCACACCGATGTTCGCGCCATTCGCCATATTACCCAGAGAGCACGCAGCAGTCGCCGTGCCACTGCAACCACCCTGACTCAGCGTGGCGGATATTAGTGGTGACGTTCGATAGCAGCGTATCAGTCAGAACCACGCAGTTGTGGCGCGCAGCCACGCGTAGCAGCGAATAAGCCGGGTTGGTCATGTCTCGATCTCCTTGCAGCGCCGTAGGGTTCGCCGTCTTCATCCGGTCCGCGCCCCTTCCATACCCACGCGCGCGATGTAACCCGAGCGCGACTCGCCGGCGCGCTTCGCGGCGTCGTCGATCACCCGCAGCACGCGACGCGGCAGCGTGATATTGATCCGCTCGACCTTGTCATCGAGGTCGGCGAGGTCGACTTCCACCACCGCCCAGATCCACCCGCGTAGCTTCCGGCTCTTCTGATGTTCCTCGATGGGCCGAGACTCCGGAATCGCCTGCTTGCTGTCCAGGCAGTCTTCAAGGAACAGCAGGATGGCGTCCTTGGCGTTGACCAAAGCCTCATCCAGTGTGTCACCGGCCGAGAAACACCCCGGCAGGTCGGGGACCACCACACCATAGGCGTGCTTCTTGTCGCCTTTCTCTATCGCCACGGCGTAACGCATCGTTGTCTCCTTACTTCAATCCTGCCTGCTTTCGAATCGCTTTCACCAGCCCGACCCCGAGGTCTTTCTTTGGGTGCGGCACCGTCACGACGCCGGGCTTTTGAGGATGTTTGAACGGGTGATGACTGCCGCGGACCCGGGCCAGTCGCCAGCCATCGGCCTCAAGCTCGCGGATTAATTCCCGGCTGTTCATAGTGTGTATTATACACATCGTAACAGATATAAGCACTAGGTTGAAGATATCGCAGGCTTCAGGCGCATCGATGAACCGAGGCGACTTTCGCACCCGTGGCGAGTGCATCCAGATAGTCTGCCCAGGCTTGCATCATTTTGCGGCGGTCATCGAGATACTTGCTGCGGTGGTACGCGACCCGGACCTGGTTGCGCTCGGCATGCGCCAGTTGCCGCTCGATCACATCGGCCTTCCAACCCTGTTCATTCAAGATCGTGGAGGACCGTGGCCCGGAAGCCGTGGCTGGTGGCGCGCAAGTGATAGTCCATGCGGTAGATCGCAGAGAGCATGGTGTTCTCGCTCATGGGTACGGTGAGCTTGGATTGGCTGGGAAACAGGAACTGTCCTTCCCCGGTTAACGTCTTGAGTTCTTCCGGCACGGCCAGTGCCTGGGTGGATGACGGCACGATATCGGGAGCGCGCATCTTCATGCGCTCGGGGGGCGCCATTCGTTCTTGTTGAAGTCCAATTCCGGCCACTCGGCCTTGCGTAGCTCACCGGACCGGACAAACGTGAGCGCCAACGCCAGGTACCCCAAAATGTACCCCCACATACCCCCGGCTGTCTCTAGTAGGGTTTGGTGAGACGAGGACAACAGATTGTCTGATTTCAGGGGTTTATCAGGGTACTTCTGGACTTCGTGGGACGTCTTGAAACAGGGAAGTGGTGCCCGAGGCCGGAATTGAACCGGCACGACCTTGCGATCGAGGGATTTTAAGTCCTATTTCAGCGGGTTTTATCGGTGTCTACACAGTTTGATCCGCTTTGAAAACCCTGTTGTTTCCCGAGGAATAATCACTATACTGAGTCCCATGGTCTTTGACCGAGTTTTAATCCTGCCGTCTACACGGCGTCTACACGGGAAAAACTGCCATGAAACTCACTAAATCCAGCGTTGACCGACTGCCGACCCCAAGCCCAGGCCCGAACGGCGAACGCAGCCAGACGTTCTATCGGGATGGCGAGCTGCGTTGCTTCGGGGTGCGGGTGACCTCGCACGGCCAGAAGAGCTTCATTGTCGAGAAACGCATCAATGGCAAACCCCGCCGGCTGACCCTTGGCCGCTATGGTGATGAACTGACCGTCGAGCAGGCCCGCAAGATGGCTCTGAAGACCGTGGGCGAGATTGCCACGGGTATTGACCCCGGAGCCGAACGTCGGCAGGCCAAGGCACGTGGCGTCACCCTGCGGGACGTATTCACCGACTACCTTGCGGCCCGCAAGAACCTGAAGCCGGGGACGATCAAGGACTATCACCGCATTCTGGATGAAGCTTTTGACGACTGGAAAGGCCGGCCCCTGGCGTCCATCGATAAGGATATGGTGCAGAAGCGGCATACGAAGCTTGGGCAACGCAGCCCAGCGCGTGCCAATAACGCCATGCGCGTGCTGCGAGCACTGTTCAACTATGCCACCGGCCAGTACGAAGACAGCAACGGCCGCCCCCTGTTCACCGAGAACCCGACGAAGCGGCTTTCAAAAACCCGTGCCTGGTTCCGGGTGGATCGCCGCAAAACCTATATCAAACCATCCGACCTCCAGCGCTGGTGGCAAGCCGTCACCCAACTCGAAGACGGGGCTCGGCGAGGCAGCAAGGCCGGCGTCGTTGGAGACTGGCTGCAACTCTTACTGCTCACCGGCCTGCGGCGCAGCGAAGCGCTCCTGCTCAAGCCTGAACACGTAAACCTGAAGGAACGCACGCTCACCATTCCCGACCCGAAGAATCACGAACCCCACACCCTCCC
>JAYUFH010000424.1:0-9489 GCA_043738765.1 Pseudomonadota bacterium
GAACGCCTGCACCTGCGCGGCCTCTACGAAACACCCCTGGAGTTCGGTCCGCTGGTGATGTCCGCGGGCGCCGCGGGCCTGGCCATGCTGTTCCGCTACGGCGTCATCGTCCTCATCAATCTGGATGAAACGGAGACCAAGGCCTTTCTCAAGGAAATGCGTACGCGCACGGAAAAACCACTGCGCCGCATGGAGACCGAGGAAACCCGCTTGTACATCACCCCCACCCCCGCGGAAGGCATCAGTGCCGAAGGGATCGGTGTTGCCGATTTCAGCATTCCGCGTCTGCAGGTGGTGGCCATCGTACTGGCGCGCAGCGTGGTGCTGGCGCGCTACGAGGCCACCATGGCGAGCGCCTTCGATGTGGTCGAGCCCCTAGCTTTGCAGATCCAGGACGAGCGCTCCAGTTCACGCACCCTCAAACAACTCCTCAGCCACATCGGCGGCACCCTGCTGGTACAGCACAAAATGATCGGCCGGGTCGAGATACAGGACAAGCCGGAGCTGCTGTGGGATCAGCCGGAGCTGGAACGCCTGTACCTGCGCCTGGAAATGGAATACGAACTGCGCGATCGCAACACCGTGCTGGAACGCAAGCTGGCGCTGATCTCGCGCACTGTCGAAACTATCCTCACCCTGCTGCATAATCGTCGCTCCCTGCGGGTGGAATGGTATATCGTTGGCTTGATCGTGTTTGAGGTTGTGTTGACTTTGTATGACATGTGGCTGAAGCACTGACCCTGGATTGATGCCGCTGTCTTTAATTCCAAGTTAAATCGGTTTTTCTACAGCCTCGTTAGGCAGGCAAAGGAAAGCGAATGGCGATGCCGGCTATCACACCCAGCCCGCCTTACTACGCCGTCATCTTTACCTCTGTGTGTCAGGACGGCGATAATGGTTATGCTGAAAGCGGCAAAAAGAATGTTGGAGCTGGCCTCGGTACAACCGGGTTTCCTCGACTTCGAGACAGCCAGACAGGAAATTGGGATTTCGGTTTCGTATTGGTCGACGCTGGAGGCCATCAAGGCCTGGAAAGAAAACGTCGAGCATCGCCAGGTTCAGGGCCGGGCAAAAGACTGGTATAAAACCTTTCGGGTTCGTGTCTGTCGTATTGAGCGCGAGTACGGTTTTTAGAAGGAGGAAAACATGCCGAGTGCACTCATCGAGGTAAGAAAGCAATACACGCAAGAGCAAGAGATCGCTCTCATGGAGGCCGTTCACGCCGCCCTGCGCGACGCCTTTAAGATCCTACCCGGCGACAAAAACGTACGGCTTGTTGTGCACGCACCTCACCGTTTTGCTTGCCCACCGGACAGGGAAAAACCCGAGTCCTACACCCATATCAGCATTGATGCGTTTGCCGGCCGCTCTCTCGATGCCAAACGCAATTTATACAAGGCCATCGTCGATAAGCTTGAGCCCTTCGGGATTCCCAGGAACCACGTAAAAATCATGCTGCGCGAAATCCCAAAGGAGAACTGGGGCATACGGGGTGGTCAGGCAGGCTGTGATGTTGAGCTGGGTTTCAAGCTTGAGGTGTAACCAGCCAGAGCCCCTGTGCTGGTGCGTAACTATAAGTTGCGTTGATTTGTAGGGCGGGCATCGCCCACCGCACGCGACGTCGATGGGCGATGCCCGCCCTACGGGCTCAGGTCTTTCAGGTAAATGTCCGGCGTGTCGCAAGCCTTGGGCACGGCGCGCAGCCTATCCCCCATCAGCCACCATCCGCCTCCAGGGCCTCCCAGCGCGCATAGGCCTGCGCCAGTTCCGCCTCGATGGCACTGAGCCGGGTGCTGATGTCCGCCAGGGCCGCTGGTTTGTTTTCATAAGACTTGGGATCGGCGAGACGCGTGTGCAGCTGATCGCGCTCTTTCTCCAGGCCCTCGATGCGTCGGGGCAACTCCTCCAGTTCCCGCTGTTCCTTAAACGAAGGTTTGTGTTGGCTCGCTTTCGGTTTGCTGGCCGGTGCGGACTTGGATTTTGTGTCCGTGGATGGCTTGCCAGCTGCGGTGGGCGCCGGCGCGCCACTACATTGGCGCAACCAGTCGCTGTAGCCGCCAAAAAATTCCTTGACCATGCCATTGCCGGAAAATACCAGGGACGACGTCACCACGTTGTCGAGGAAGGTGCGATCGTGGCTCACCATGAACACCGTGCCGTCGTACTCGGCGAGCAGTTCTTCCAGCAACTCCAGAGTCTCGATATCGAGATCGTTGGTGGGCTCGTCCATCACCAGCACGTTGGCCGGCTGGGCGAAGAGCTGCGCCAGCAACAGGCGCGCGCGCTCGCCACCGGACAGGCTCTTGACCGGTGAACGCGCGCGTTCCGGCGGAAACAGAAAATCCGCCAGGTAGCTCATGGCATGGCGTGACTTGCCGGCGATGGTCACGAACTCCTTGCCGCCACCAACGCAGTCCACCACGCGCGCCTCCGGATCGAGTTGCGCGCGGGTCTGGTCGAAGTAGGCGATCTGCAGGTTGGTGCCGTGACGCACGCTGCCCTGGTTGGGCTCGATCTGTTTCAACAGAAGTTTCAGCAGGGTGGTCTTGCCCACGCCATTGGGGCCGATCAGGCCGATGCGATCGCCGCGCAGCACCCGCAGGTCGAGATCGCGCACCACGGGTTTGCCGTCGTAGGCGAAACTGACGCCGGTCGCCTCCAGCACCAGTTTGCCGGACTGCTCGCCGCTGTCCAGGGCGAGCTTGGCCTTGCCCTGCAGGTTGCGCCGGTCGGAACGTTCCACGCGCAGAGCCTTGAGGGCGCGCACCCGGCCTTCGTTGCGCGTGCGTCGCGCCTGGATGCCTTTGCGTATCCAGCGCTCTTCCTCCGCCAAGCGTTTGTCGAAGAGGGCGTTTTGGGTGGCCTCCGCGGACAGCTGTTCCGCCTTGCGCCGCTGGTACTGGGAGAAGTTGCCTTCATAACCGGTGAGGTGGCCGCGATCCAATTCAAGAATGCGCGTGGCGAGGCGGTCGAGGAAGTGCCGGTCGTGGGTCACGAACAACAGGGCGCCACGGAAATTCATCAGCGTGTCTTCCAGCCACTGGATCGCCTCGATGTCCAGGTGGTTGGTGGGCTCGTCGAGCAAGAGTATGTCGGGGGCGATCACCAGGGCGCGGCCGAGGGCTACGCGCCGCTTCCAGCCGCCGGACAGTTGCGACACCTGGGCGTCCGTCGGCAACTGCAACAGGGTGAGGGTCTGCTCGATGCGTTGCGCCACCTCCCAACCATGGCGGCGTTCCAGGGCCTCCTGTAAATGATGCATGCGCTCCAGCAGGGCTTCGACGTCGGCGTCCGGGGCATTCAAGGCCTGGATTACGTGGTGGTAGTCGAGGATCACCTGGCGCAGTTCGCCAAGACCCGCCGCCACGTTTTCGTATACCGTGCCCGCTTCATCGAGCTCCGGCTCCTGGGGTAGATAGGCCACGCGCACACCGCTGTCGCGGCGCAGCTCGCCCTCGTCCGGTTGGATGGATCCAGTGATTAGCTTGAGCAGGGTGGATTTGCCGGTGCCGTTGCGACCGATGACACATACCCGCTCACCCCGGTCGAGCTGACAACTGGCATGATCCAGCAGGGGATGGTGGCCATAGGCCAGGGAAACGTTATGGACAGTGAGCAGCGGCATGAACAACCTGATGGGGCGTGGCGTAAGGGGGCGCTAGCTTAACACAGGCCGGTGGCGGACCGGAGATGGCCCTTCCATCCCTCGATAGTGTCGGGACCTAACACCGCTTTACCCCCGCCCCGACCTCAACACCCTAAGCCTCTCTACCTCTATTGGGGCGGATTCCGAACTCAACCCACAGTCCTTCGAGGATTGAAGGTTTGGAGAAGGGTGCGGCGCGCGCGAAATCCGCCGCCGGTTACAATAGAGGTGGCACGCTATACTTAGTACTGTTTTAAAGGAATTTGTGTATAATGCGCGGCCTTTTTCGCGTAAATGGCCTTCACTGGCCGGGATGTGTCCGTGATTCAGAAACTGCGTAATATCGCCATCATTGCCCACGTTGACCATGGTAAAACCACCCTGGTGGACAAACTCCTGCAACAGTCCGGCACCTTTGCCGCGCATCAGCAGATGGGCACCCGCATCATGGACTCCAACGACCTCGAGAAGGAGCGCGGCATCACCATCACGGCGAAGAACACCGCTATCCGCTGGAAGGATTACCGCATCAACATCATCGACACCCCGGGCCACGCCGACTTCGGCGGCGAGGTGGAGCGCGTGCTGTCCATGGTGGACTCGGTGCTGTTGCTGGTGGACGCCATGGACGGTCCCATGCCCCAGACGCGCTTCGTGACACGCAAGGCCTTTGCCCAAGGTCTCAAACCCATCGTGGTTATTAATAAGGTCGACCGTCCCGGCGCGCGCCCCGAATGGGTGCTGAACCAGACCTTCGATCTGTTCGACAAGCTCGGCGCCACCGATGAGCAACTGGATTTCCCCGTGGTTTACGCCTCCGCCCTGAACGGCTACGCCGGCCTCAACCAGGATGTGCATGACGGCGACATGACACCGCTGTTCGAAGCCATCATCAAGAACGTGGCCGCCCCGGACGTGGATATAGACGGCCCGTTTCAGATGCAGGTGTCGAGCCTGGATTACTCCAGCTATGTGGGCGCCATCGCCGTGGGCCGCATCAAGCGCGGGCGCGTGAAACCCAACCAGCAGGTGGTGATCACCGACCCCGCGGGCAAAACGCGCAACGGCCGGGTGCTGCAGGTATTGGGCTTCATGGGCCTGGAGCGCACCGAGGTGCCGGAGGCCAGCGCCGGCGACATCATCGCCATCACCGGCATCGAGGCGCCGCACATCTCCGACACCTTCTGCGATCCCGCCAAGATCGAACCGATGCCGCCCCTGTCCGTGGACGAACCCACCGTCACCATGTCCTTCGAGGTGAACAACTCACCCTTCGCGGGACAGGACGGCAAGTACGTCACCAGCCGTCAGATCCGCGAACGCCTGGAACGGGAGCTGATCACCAACGTGGCGCTGCGCGTGGAAGACACCGGCAGCCCGGACAAATTCCGCGTCTCCGGGCGCGGCGAACTGCACCTCGGCATCCTCATCGAAAACATGCGGCGCGAGGGCTACGAGCTGGGCGTGTCCCGTCCCCAGGTAATCATCCGCGAAGTCGATGGCGAGAAACACGAGCCTTACGAAAATCTCACCGTGGACGTGGAGGCCCAGCACCAGGGCGGCGTCATGGAAAAACTCGGCATGCGCAAGGGCGACCTGTTGAACATGGAACCGGACGGCAAGGGCCGGGTGCGTTTGGAATACATGATCCCGGCGCGCGGCCTCATCGGCTTCCAGACGGATTTCCTCACCGCCACCGCCGGCAGTGGGCTGATCTATCACGTGTTCGACCACTACGGCCCGATGAAGAAGGGCGAGATGGGCGGGCGCGTCAACGGCGTGCTCATCGCCAACGGCGTCGGCACCAGCGTGGCCTATGCCCTGTGGAACCTGCAGGAGCGCGGGCGCATGTTCGTCGGCCCCGGCGAGGAGCTGTACGAAGGCATGATCATCGGTATCCACACCCGCGACAACGACCTGGTGGTGAATGCCATGAAGGGCAAGCAGCTTACCAACGTACGCGCCTCGGGTACGGACGACGCCATCACCCTGGTGCCGCCGATCCAACTGACCCTGGAGCGTGCCCTGGAATTCATCGAGGACGACGAACTGGTGGAGGTCACCCCTCAGCATATCCGCCTGCGCAAACGCTTCCTCAAGGAAACCGATCGCAAACGCGCCGAGCGTTCCGCGGCGGGTTGATGCTCACAGATTGTCGCGGGCCGCATGGGCCCGTAATGACGGTCGATCCTGGCGATGGGCGTTAAGGGCAAAGCCTTGGGCACGGTGAGCCAAGTCAATTTAGGTGGGGTCGCCGAGAAACTCCCATAGTCGGTTGCCAACGGGACCCGCGGGTCGTTTCCGCAGGCGTGCGGCAACAATATCGACCGTTCTGCGTTTGAAGTGTTTCCCTTCGATGGAGACTAATTTGCCACGCCGCAGCTCTCGCCCAATCATGTGGAGCGGCATGTGGCCCCAACCCATTCCGAGCAGGATCAGTTCCTTTTTCATAAGCTGGTCGGCGACGGTCCAACTTCGCGCGCCTTCAATAATGTAGTAGTCCTGGGCGGGATTCTTTGCGGAATCCCGGATGATGCATTGGACATGGTTCTTCATCTGCCGTGGCGTGAGGTTGCCACTGATGGGAAACGGCAGGAACACCGGCGCCACGACCGGCACGAGGGTAACGGAAAAAAGGTCGATGCTCTCCAGCCGTGAATCTGTCTTGTCCACGTGATGCAGGACCAGATCGACCTCCTCGGCGAGCAGCCGCTCCCCAGGGCCAGCGAGTGCCTCGAAAAGGTGCAAGCGGGTATTCGGACATTCATCGAAAAATCGCCGCAACCGCCGCTGACCTTCGCGGTCGGACACAGATCACCTATCACTACGCGAAGTTCTGTCTCCTCGCCTTGCGCCAGGTGTTCCGCGAAGGTCCGCAATGCGCGCGCTTCGGACAGCACCTCTTTGGCGCGCTCGCAGAAGGCCTCACCGGCCGACGCGAGGCGGACGCGATATCCTGATCGGTTCAGCAATGGCACACCGATGCGCGATCCAGTCCCTTGATCGCTGCGTGCACGGCGGGGTGTGAGCGGTGAAGTTGAGTCGCGGCCGCGTGAAAGCTCCCGGCCGAGACCACGGCGTTTATGCACGCCAACTCTTGAAGCGTGAAGTCAATCGAGGAACTGTTGTTAAGGGATGCCGAGATGCAACGGATGTTAAAAGAATATCAGCAGATGGAAGAAACGGCCGTGGCCTGCAAGTTCATCGCTGATCGGGACGGCACCAGCCAGAAAATCGCCGCCCTGGGCGTACGCGTCGAATTCGTCGGAAAAATGATTTCCGACCTGATCAAGGACGGCTACACGCCGATGGTGTGGTAATCGGGCCACCACCCACCTGCAAGCAAGTCACACAAACAATAGCCGGACGCCCGTGAACTACGAAGGCCGCGATCGCTCGCGGCCTTCGGTTTTGTTTAATCTATTCGCCGGACACCGACCGGACCAAGTGCTGACGAAATCACACCACGAATGTCCTGTGTGGCGCGAACAGTTAATTGATCCCAGGATTTTATCCCGCGTGTCAAATTTGTGTCACCGCCCCAGCTGCCCACCCCTGAGACCCGACTGCTCAGGGGCGTCGGGCGTGTGATAAAAACGTGATGTTTCTGGCGTGTACTGCTTTGCCACCGTGGAACTGATCAGCGGTGTTGCCACCCAGTATTATTCAACCCTTTTTAAGGAGAAGCACCCATGAAACTGTCTACACATTGGCGCTCGCTGTCGTCCGCCACTACTACTGCGCTCACCCTGGCGGCACTGTTGTTTGTTCTGCCCGGCTTGGCGCAGGCCCAGCCGAAAGTGACCTTGCCCCTGGTTCAGGGCTATTTCAACGGTGAATCGGTTTATTACGTCAACACCGAGGCCTCGGACGCCGCCGTCGCCGCCACGGACGGAACCACCTTCGTGCCCAAATTGGCCATCTCGATCGCCGTAGGGGCCACAGCCGATCTGTATCATGTTACCAACTTCGCTCAGCCCAATGTGCTTGATTCGGTACCGTATCCCCTGGGACCCAGTAATGCCGACCCCGACTACAGTCCGTTGTGGCTCATTCATCTGGTGACATGGGCCCCCGGGGTCACTCCCGTGGTGCTGACCTCGGAAGCCGCGGTACTCGCGGCACAGGCGGCGGGCAAGGTAACGTTGCAGGCAAC
Organism: Pseudomonadota bacterium; assembly: GCA_043738765.1. GTDB lineage: Bacteria > Pseudomonadota > Gammaproteobacteria > Acidiferrobacterales > UBA6901 > JANNJF01. Next base: position 7,803 of record JAYUFH010000424.1, read on the forward strand.
CAGCATTGTGGTGAATTGTCCGGTGGTCGTCACTCCGCGCGGACAGCTGCCGAGCGCCCTGGAGGTGGAGATTGAGCGCGATCCAGGCAGCGACTCTGTCGGCACCATCACCCTGCCTCTGGTTAAGGGTTTTGCCCGTGGCAAGGTCAGTTTTTACATCAACACCGATGCCTCGGACGTGAATGTCGCCACCGCCGATGGCACGAACTATGTCCCCAAGCTGGCGCGTACCCACGCGAGCGGCGCCGAGGCGGATATCTTCCCGTTCAGCGGCCATACCCATCCGGCGCAGCGCACGATACTGGCTTCCGTCCCGAACCCGGTGGGGCCGAGGAACAGCGATTTCGACTATAGCCCGCTTTGGGATGTGGTCCCCGTGACCTTCACCAACCAGGCGCAGTCGTCTTACCCCCTGGTCCGTTCCGAGGATGCGATCCATGACCTGGTCGCCCGCGGCGCGATGTTGTCCGGCCCTGAGCCGGGCATCGTCATCAACTGCCCCGTAGTGCGCACGGGCGGCGGATAAACAACCGGGCAGCCCGGGGCGAGAATCGAGCCGTCAGCTATCTTCGCCCCGGGCACAACCTGGGTGTCAGGATACACCCCTGTTCTGCGACTAAGGTTTTTAAACATAACGCCGCATAACCGTAGCTACTAGAAACCGCCTATGAAACTTTATGTCGATTCACACTATGTATCACCATACGCAATGTCTGTCTTCGTCGCACTCCACGAAAAGAAGTTGCCATTTGACGTTACGACACTAGACCTGTCGAGCGGAGTGAATCACGACGCCGCCTACTCCAAAATTTCCATTACACATCGAGTGCCTACCCTTGTTGATGGTGGCTTCTCGTTATCCGAGTCATCCGCAATTACAGAATATTTACATGAGCTCTATCCTGGGCAGTCGTTGTACCCCATTGACATCAAAACCCGTGCTCGCGCCCGGCAGATGCAAGCGTGGTTGCGCAGCGATTTCATGCCCATTCGCTCCGAGCGCACTACCGTCGTGTTGTTTTACGCACCAAGCGCAACTCCACTATCCGTCGAGGCCCAAGGTGCTGCCAAAATATTGTTCGCGGGTGCCACTGAGTTGCTATCGCATGGTGGGCCATATTTATGCGGAGCAGAGTGGTGTATTGCCGATGTCGATCTCGCGGTTATGCTCAGTCGCCTGGTTCTCAACGGCGACGCGGTTCCTGAACATTTGGTAGCCTATGCAAAGCGCCAATGGCAAAGGCCATCTGTGCAGTTGTGGGTTGATCTGAAACGCCCGCCGCTATGAAATTGGCTAACCCTACGCTCAAGCGGGACTGCGCAAAAGCGCTCGGCCCCTTAGCTCGTTAGGCCACAAATATGAACACAATTATTCATGGTGCTTGTAGTAGCGCCTATTGTTTGGCTGCTCTACAAATTGATCCCCAATTCACGGCTAAAGGTTTTTCTATTCAAAGTACGGGGCGAAGCGAACAGCCTCGAATCCCCACGTGAAAAAACTTTAAGCAGAGTGCTCCTTGGCGATAGTAACGATAGGGTGGGCATCGCTCACCCTAACTAACTAAGGTTTTTGGTATTTAGAAATACGGCGTAACCGCGTGGCACAGCGATGTGCCGCACGTTGTCGATTTACCGGTGCCATCAACCACCTGACCCATTCAAACACAAGGCGATTATGCCGCGCTCA
>JAYUFH010000425.1:0-3579 GCA_043738765.1 Pseudomonadota bacterium
CGCGGCAAGGCACACCTGATCAACCCTACCTTTTGTATCGGCCACGGCGCCTGCCTGCCCGCATGCCCGCACGACGCCATCAAGCTCGTGTTTGGCACGGAAAAACGCGGCATGGACATCCCTCAGGTTAACCCCAATTTCGAGACCAACGTCCCCGGTATATTCATCGCGGGTGAACTGGGCGGCATGGGTCTCATCCGTAAATCCGTGGCGCAGGGCAAGCAGGCGATCGACTCCATTCGCTTACTCAAGGCCCAGCCACCACAACTGGATGTTGTTATCATCGGCGCGGGACCGGCTGGCTTGGCGGCCGGACTCGCGGCCATGCAGCATAAATTGCGCTTTGTGTTGCTGGATCAGGAAGATTCACTCGGTGGTGCAGTGTTCCATTACCCGCGCAACAAAATCGTGATGGCTTCAACCATGGAGTTGCCCATGGTGGGTACGGTAAAAATGGGCGAACTGAGCAAGGAATCGCTGTTGGAGTTCTGGAACGGAATCATCAAAAAGACCGGACTCAAAATTCAATTCCGTGAACGCATGGAAAAGATCAATAAAGTGGCCAATGGCTTCGACGTGACCACGTCGCGCGCGACTTACCAGGCCCGCGCGGTATTACTCTCCATCGGTCGTCGCGGAACGCCGCGCAAGCTAGGCGTGCCGGGCGAGGAACTGCCCAAGGTGGTCTACCGCCTGATCGACCCCGAGCAGTACCAGCGTCAACATGTCCTGGTGGTCGGCGGCGGCGATAGCGCACTGGAAGCCGCGTTGTCGATTGCCGACGAGCCGGGAACGACAGTCACACTGTCTTACCGCAGCGAAGCCTTTGGTCGCGTCAAACAGAAGAATCGTGAACGCCTGCAGACCGCCGAGGCAGCCGGTCGCGTCAAGGTGATGCTTGAATCGAAGGTCATGAATATCGCCGCCAAGGCGGTGTCCATTGAACAAAAGGGCAAACCCCTCACCGTGCAAAACGACGCGGTAATCGTCTGTGCCGGCGGCGTGCTGCCCACGCCCTTCCTCAAGGACCTTGGCATCTTGGTGGAAACCAAACACGGCACGGAATGAACCTCAGCCGGCGGGCAATCCGCCGACACCGCAACTAAGACCCTGGCATCTCAACTCCCCCGCATCCATTCGCATCTGGCATTAGGTGCCAGTCGAAATTCCATCACCGTCGTACCAACCGGGATCCGCCTACACCGCCTCACACGGCCACCTTGCAACGATGGCCAATGTGGCCTGGCCTAGCCAAGTAATATTGGTTGGAACGCGGCTGCGGATGAAGCAGGCCTGTGCGAAAGGTCGGGGTGTTGCGAGCTTGCCTCAGTGGGTCAAAAACATACACCGACGGTCGCACAAGTCGCCGGATAACACAGAAACAGCAGAGGGGAACAGACCCGCCAGGATGCGCTGCAAGCCCGTGCCGGGGGTCATCGACAGACAGGGGTCGATGGCGTGAAAAGTGGTAGCGGGGGTAGGATTTGAACCTACGACCTTCGGGTTATGAGCCCGACGAGCTGCCAGACTGCTCCACCCCGCAACAGAGCGCGCAGTTTACCCACCAAGCCTGGGCATTTCAAGCTGAATACGCAACTTAGAACCGTTTCTTGCGAAATTCCGAACAATTACCGCATTCACCGATCCTGCCAACCGCGCTCGACACGCTACCCTACCCGCTATAACTTAAGTAATGCTCTTAATGGCGTGGGCGCACAAGTCTATCAGCGTACCGACCCAGGGGGTGATGGCCACCATGGCCAAGGCATTGACGCCAAACAAGACGCGAAACTCCCGGCCCGCGACGATGGGGGCGGAGTCCGCCGGCAGATCGAAATACATCAGCTTGACCACCCGCAGATAGTAGTAGGCGCCGATCACCGATAAGAGCACCGCGGCCACCGCCACCCAGACCTGGCCGGCATTGATCGCAGATTGGATCACCAGCAACTTGGCATAGAAGCCCGCCGTCGGCGGTACCCCCGCCATGGAAAACATCAGCAGCAGCATCAAGAATGCATACCATGGGTTGCGCTGATTGAGTCCGCGATAGTCCTCCAGCCGATCCGCCTCGAACCCCTCGCGCGACAGCAACACCACCATGCCGAAGCCACCCAAACTCATGGCCGTGTACACGAGCATATAGAACATCGCCGCGGCATAACCTTCGGGTCCGGCACTGAGTATGCCGAGCAGAAAGAAACCCATGTGTGAAATAGTCGAATACGCCAGCATGCGTTTGATGTTGGTCTGGGCGATGGCGATGATATTGCCCACCGCCATGGACAACAACGCCATAATCACCAGCATGTCCTGCCATACCGGCGCCAAGTCCTGCAATCCTCCCACCAGCAGGCGCATTAACATGGCGAACGCCGCCAGCTTGGGCGCCGTGCCGACATACAGCGTGACGGCGGTGGGTGCGCCATGATAGACGTCCGGTATCCACATATGAAACGGTACCGCGCCGAGTTTGAAGGCCAGTCCGACGATGACGAATACCAGACCAAAGACCAGCACGATATTGTTGGCGGGCACCGTGGCAAGCTGCTGTTTCACCAGCGCGATCTCCAGGCTGCCGGTGAGTCCGTACAACATGGACATGCCGTAGAGCAACATGCCCGAGGCGAGCGCGCCGAGCACAAAATATTTCATCGCGGCCTCGGTGGCCTCGGCAGAATCGCGCTGAAACGCCACCATGGCATACAGACTCAGGGAAAGCAGTTCCAACCCGAGATACAGGGTGAGGAAATGACTGGCAGAGGCCATGATCATCATGCCGACCACACCAAATAGCGCGAGGACAAAATATTCGCCGCGGTACATGGCACGCACACGCAGATAATCCCGTGAATACACCAAAACCAGGAAGGTAACGCCGTAGATGGCGAGCTTCACCACATCGGACATGGCGTCATGCACAAACATATTATTAAAGGTATGGGCCGGTGCCGCCGGGTAACCATGCAAGGTGAGCAGTGCCGCGCCGCCCAGGGTCAACAACGTCAAACCGTAGCTCAAGTCACGCCGCGCGTCGCTAAGAAACAGGTCAACGATGAGAATTAAACACGCCATGCAGGCGACAAAGATCTCCGGCAGGGCGGGTATAAAATCAGGCGTGACAAAATTCATGGCTATGTCCGTTGTTCGTGGGCGGCATTCTGAATCAGAGTTTGCTGACAGCAACCTGCTGCAGCAGGTGTTCGACGGAAGCATGCATTACATGCAGGAATGGGTAGGGCCACAGGCCCATCACCAGCACCGGCAGGGCGAGCAGCGCCAGGAACAGCATCTCGCGCGCACTCACATCCTTGAGCGCGGCGACCGCGTCGTTGGCGACCTCGCCAAAAATAACGCGCTTGTACATCCACAAGGTGTAGGCCGCGCCGGATATCAGCGTGGTCGCCGCCAGAAAGGCATACCACGGGTTCACCTGGAAGCTGCCGAGTATCACGAGAAACTCGCCGACAAAACCGGAGGTACCGGGCAGGCCCGCATTGGCCATGGCGAACAGCATCATGAAGGCGGCAAATACCGGCATGCGGTTAGCGACGCCGCCATAGTCGTCGATCATGCGCG
>JAYUFH010000426.1:0-9458 GCA_043738765.1 Pseudomonadota bacterium
CGGTAGCTGTTGTTGGAGCGGCCGGCCGAGATGCCTTTGCTGACGATGGTGCTGCGCGTGTTTTTGCCGATGTGGATCATCTTGGTGCCGGTGTCGGCCTGCTGGTGGTGGTTGGTGACCGCGACCGAATAGAACTCGCCGACCGAGTTGTCGCCGCGCAGCACGACGGACGGATACTTCCAGGTGATCGCCGAGCCGGTCTCGACCTGGGTCCAGGAAATGCGCGAGTTGACACCTTTGCACAGGCCGCGCTTGGTGACGAAGTTGTAAATACCGCCGACGCCGTTTTCGTCACCCGCATACCAGTTCTGCACCGTCGAATACTTGATGTCGGCGTTGTCGAGCGCAACCAGTTCGACCACCGCCGCATGCAACTGATTGGTGCTGAATGCGGGCGCCGTGCAGCCTTCAAGGTAGGTGATCGATGCGCCTTCCTCGGCAATGATCAGGGTGCGCTCGAATTGCCCCGACTCCTCGGTGTTGATGCGGAAGTAGGTCGACAAATCCATCGGGCACTTGACGCCCTTGGGGATGAAACAGAACGAGCCGTCGGTGAACACTGCCGAGTTGAGCGCGGCGTAATAGTTATCGCCGGTTGGCACCACCGTACCGAGATACTTCTTCACCAGCTCCGGATGCTCCAGCACCGCTTCCGACATCGAACAGAAAATGACGCCGACCTCGGCCAGCTTGTGCTTGTAGGTGGTCGCCACCGACACGCTATCGAAAATGACGTCGACCGCAACGCCGGCCAGCGCCATGCGCTCGTGCAGCGGTACGCCAAGCTTCTCGAAGGTGCGCAGCAATTCAGGATCGACCTCGTCCATGCTTTTCAACTTCGGCTTCTGCTTGGGTGCCGCATAGTAGCTGATCGCCTGGAAATCGATCTTCGGATAGTGGACGTTGGGCCACTTCGGCTCTTCCATCTTGAGCCACGCCTGGTAGGACTTGAGCCGAAATTCGAGCAGCCACTCCGGCTCGTTCTTTTTGGCCGAAATCATGCGGATGGTGTCTTCACTGAGCCCTTTCGCCGCGACATCGGACTCGATGTCAGTGACGAAACCGTGCTTGTAGGGCTGGTTGACGAGATTTTGCAGTAGTGCACTCATGCTGATACCTCCGACATTATCTGGACCGAAGCAACCGTTCGGCGATGAAGCGCTTACGCTTTTGCTGCTTCGGCTTTCACCTTCACGTTGAAACTTTCGCCGCAGCCACACTGGCTTTCGACATTGGGATTATCAAATTTGAACATCTGCTTGAGCCCTTCGGTGACGAAATCGATATGCGAGCCGTCGAGGACCGCCAAGCTGTCGGCATCGACCACCACACGGGCGCTATGCGACTCGAAGGTGTGATCTCCCGCGCGTATTTCGTCAGCGATGTCGAAGGTGTGAGCCAAGCCGGAACAGCCGACTTTCTTGACACCGATGCGCAGGGCAATTCCTTTGCCGCGCTTCGCGAGCTGGCTCTGAATCTGTTTTGCCGCATTTTCAGTCAATGTAATTGCCATCAGTCAAACTCCAAGGTAGTCACAGCGGTAACCGGGAAATCCGGGGTCAAATTGTCTTGACCCGACTCTCAATCCGCTGTGTCCGATATTGTTAAACCGCAATCGCAGGCCATTATTTCAATTTCTATAACACAGCATTCAAAGCCTGCAGGAAGTCCTGCACCTTCTTAGCTGTGTTGTCCTTGCCGAGGCTGAAGCACACGCCAAAGTACGCCATGGCTAATACCTGACTAATTTTCTCAACTATACTAATCCCGACTAATTTAGTCAACAATAATATTTAAAAAGTTAGGCAGGGTCGAATCTGATAAACCCCCCGTGACAGGATAGATATCGCGTCATCTGATTTACTCTAAAGATTTAGGGGGGGGGCGAAGCAAAGACATGCGATGAAACGCAATTCAGCACAGCACGCACAGGACGCAGGGAACCTTACCGATTTGATCGCGCAAGAGCTTGCATCACACACGGCGACCGATAAATCCTAGTTTTTTGTCTATGTCGGGCTATCGAAACAGACTAGAACCGATTTCGACTTAGGGAAACGGGGATCGGGAAGGAGATTCATTTTCCAGCTGTTCAGACTGGGCTAGATACTAAACTACTAAACATAGCGACATATACAACACCTGGTTTGAGTGGGCATCGCCCACCATGCAGGCTGCGGCCGGCGCACGCTGGTGGGCGATGCCCACCCTACACCTAAACTTACTGCTACTGCGACGTCAATGCGGCGCTATTTAAGCGTTATGTTGAGCTCGATGTCGGTATCCGTAGCCGGATCAATGTAAATGGGATCAAAGGTAGTATTGATCGTTCGTGTTCTGCATAAGCGTATGGACATCAACCAACACGTCGGCGAATGATCGGAATGGGCGGCAGCTCCGGTTGGAGAGCTGCCGCCACGAGACAGCTAGAGTTCAACCTGAACAATCTTCTCGTTGCAGCCGGCCAGTCAGTTTGCGCCGCCACTCAGGCCCATGTTGCAACGCAAGACCCCAATAATGTGACCGGGTCACGCGCTTCAGAACCGATCAACCACCTCCGCCACCTCCGCCACCTCGCCCCGAGCATGCGGTTACCGCGGTAAAAATGGCGGGCTAAGGGCGAATAGGGGGCGGATTACCGACGTATCTTGTCTTGGTTCATGGGGTTGCGGAGGTCCGACCTCGAGCATGAAAAATCGCTATGTCTTCGGTCTATTTCGCATTAGACGATGGTTCTGGCGTGTGATTTTAAAATATGCGAACGCACACGATTATTCTCACGGAGATTCCGATTCCTTCATATTCGATGGCGCGCCGGGGGTGCTTAAGGTAAGGGCGCACGTGGGAAAGCCTCGTGCGGGACCCAGTGTTGGACATCACCTGATCGCCTACGGGTATATCGAAGGCGGAATCACGACGCCCTGGGATGACGATGTGGTTTTGGGCTGGGAACCGCTGAAGTACATCGGTGGCAGACCAGTAGCCTGCACCCCGAGTGACGCATGGAATGCAGAGCACGCCCATAATTGGCTGCTCAATACGCTCTTTCCCAGAGTGCTTAGTTGGGTCATCTCGCAAGAAGAGAAAGAGGATCGACTAAACATACTGTGGCGGTTGATCGGTCGCAAGTCGAGCGCGACTCGCACTCGAAGTTTGCTGACTGTCAAGGATTTCGTCGTTTCTCTTGGCAGTGGCAAATACAGCAATTCTGGACTTCGCCTCGTGGATATAGGGGAAGCGATTGATCTAGTTCATACGCTACAATCACATTTTTCTGCTTACAGGACGCGCGTCTCAATCAAAAAAAGCCTGATTATAAACGTACTACGACTCTCATCCCGTTTAGCGAGGCAAACAGCTAAGCTTGACGAGCCATACATCAGATCGAGGCTTAATCTTGGCAACGGGACAATAGTGGCTGAGCTTGACGGGCTAATCAATACGCCGGAAAAAATCTATACCGATCCAGCATGTCTCGATATGGCGTTGCGTGCTTTGACAGCCATTATCAGAGATTCCGAGAATCTGCCCGATGTTGAGCTCGACGTAGTAGCGGAGCTGCTCAGTCCATTGTGGGAACGGTATAGGGAAGACATTATTTGTCAAACTTATACATAAAATACGGCACGGCGCCTCCGAACCGTTGTATGAAAAATACCTGCTCAAGGTCATGGGCATTACCCGGCTCGGCAAGCACTAGACACTAAACTCCTCCCATATTTGACTGACCGACCGGTCAGTGCTCTAATCTGCCCTCGCCTTAACCACACCACCCACGCCCGGATTCCCGCTATGCCACAGCAACCTACACTCAAACCCGCCTCAGTGAGCAGCGACGGGTCCGAGCGCATCCTGGCGGCGGCGGAGGAGCTGTTTGCGGAACACGGCTTCGACGCCGTCTCCATCAACGCCATCGCCGAGCGCGCCGGGGTCAGCAAGGCCAACGTGTTTCATCATTTTAATTCCAAGAATGAACTGTATATCGCCGTGCTGCGCGCAGCCTGTCATGATGCCGCCGACCATCTGCATCACCTGCAGCACGACGCCCGGCCGTTCCCCGAGCGCCTTGCGGACTTCGCGCGCGAACACATGCAGCATATCCTGGAACAGCACAAGGTGACACGCCTGATCCAGCGGGAGATGTTGTACAACGAACCAAGACGCGCGCAGGACATCGCAGAAAAGGTCTTTGGAGACATCTTCCAACGCCTTGTGCAGATCCTGCGCGATGGCCAGGCGAGTGGCGAGTTGCGTACCGATGTGGATCCAGCCATGGTTGCGACCCTGTTGATCGGCGCCAATGTGTTTTTTTTCCAGGCGCGCGGGTTGCTACAGCACTTCCCGGATGTAACGTTCAGCCTGAACCCTGATCGCTACAGCAGCATGATGATCGACATGCTGCTGCACGGCATTCTGCCGCGGACAGCAGCAGGCAAGAACAATTCCCCACCGGCCGACTGATCCGCCACTCACGAAATCCACACTCAATGAACAAGGATGAGACATGCGACACTATTTTCTGCCCTTCCTGATGGCCTGCCTGAGTCTTGCCGCAACCGGGTGCGAAAAGAAAGAGGTGGTACAACCGCCGGACCCAGGCATCAACGTCACTACCACCGCGGTGATCAGAAAGGACATGCCGGTGATGGAATCCGCCGTTGGCACCCAGACCTCCATCAGCCTGACTAAGGCACTTGATCCTACACGCGTTGCCAACAGGGTTTCGAGGGTGCGCCTGCCGTTTCCAGCGCACGTGGCAGGCAGTTTGAAAATCGGTCAGTCAGTGACATTAAGCAGTTTCGATGAGCCGGGTAAAACCACCAATGGCCGCATCGCCGAAATCCGTCCGGCGCTGAACGCCAGCACCGACAGCATGGACGTGATCGTCGAAATCCAGGCGGCACGCGCCTGGTCTCCCACCGGCAGCATCCGCGGCGAGGTGGTCATGAGGGTGGACAAAGGCGCCCTGGCCGTGCCGGAGCAGGCAATCGCGATCCGCCCGGCGGGCACCGTGGTCTACACCGTGGAGAATGGCGTCGCGAAGGCGCACCCCGTGGTCACCGGCATCACGCGCGATGGATTGGTGGAGATCCGTACAGGGCTGCAGGCCGGAGACACAGTGGTGGTGGATGGCGCGAGCCTGCTGACGGACGGCGCCAAGATCAACGTGCGCAACACCGGCGGCGGCGAACCACAAGGACAAAAACTACCATGAGCCTGCCGAGTTTTTCCATCAAGCGCAACGTGCTCACCTTGATGGTGAGCCTGGTGCTGGTGCTGTTCGGCCTGATCGGCTTCCTGCGTCTGGGTGTCGACAAATTCCCCAAGATCGATTTCCCGGCGATCACGGTGATCACCACCTTGCCGGGGGCCGATCCGGAGATCATCGACAAGAACATCACCGACATCATTGAAGAGGCGGCCAACCAGGTGCCCGGGGTCAAGTCCATCACCTCGAATTCATCCATCGGTGCATCCGTGGTGGGCATCGAATTTGAACTGGACAAAAACCTGGACGTCGCCTATCAGGAGGTCAAGGCCAAGGTCGACGGCGTGGTGAAGCGCCTGCCGGTCAATGCCGACCCTCCGGTGACCAACAAGGTGGAAGTCGGCGCCAACGCGGTGCTGATCGTGGCGCTGCAGGGCGACCGCACCCTGCAGCAGCTCAACACCTATGCCGACGAGGTCATCAAACCCAAACTCGAAACCATCAGCGGCGTGGGCGAGGTGACGATCGAGGGCCAGATCAAGCGCACCATTCGTCTGTGGCTGGACAACGGGCGTTTGAGTGCCTATCGCCTGTCCGCGGTGGATGTGAAAAAAGCCTTCGAACGCGAACACATCGTGTTGCCAGCGGGATTCATCGATGGCCAGAGCCGTGAATTGCTGATCAAGTTCGATGCGGAGTTCAACGACCTGGCGAGCATGCGCCGCCTGGTGGTCGCCTACCGCCAGGGTGCGCCGATTTATCTGCGGGATGTGGCACGTGTCGAAGACGGCCTGGAAGACGCACGCAAGCTGGCCCACTACAACGGCCAACCCGCCGTCGGTCTCGGCATCATCAAGGCCAGCGGCGCCAACACCGTGTCCGTGGTGAATCTGGCGAAGGAACGCATCGAGAAAGACATCATCCCCAACCTGCCGCCTGGGATGACGCTGCACTATTCGTCCGACGACTCCATCAGCATCCGCCAGTCCATCAGTGCACTGCTGGAGCATCTGCTGCTCGGCGCCCTGTTTGCCGCGCTTATGGTCTTTCTGTTCCTGAAAAGCGGGCGCTCGACGCTGATCATCGCGACCGCTATTCCCGTGTCCCTCATGACGACCTTCGGTGTGATGTATTTCGTCGATTACACCCTCAACAAGATCACCCTGCTGGGACTGCTGCTGCTCATCGGCGTGGTGGTGGATGACGCCATCGTGGTACTGGAAAATATCTTCCGTCATCGTGAAGACGATCATGAGTCCATGGAAAAGGCCGCCGTCGAAGGCGCTAACCAAGTGGTGTTCGCGGTGCTGGCGTCGTCCCTGACCCTGGTAGCGATCTTTTTGCCAGTCGCGTTTATCAGCGGCATACTCGGCCGCTTCCTCGGGTCCTTCGCCCTGGTGGTGACCATCGGCGTACTCGCCTCGCTATGGGTATCGCTCACCCTCACGCCCATGCTGTGCTCGCGCTTCCTGACGCTGCCCAACCATAATACCCGGCTATACCGTTTCCTGGATGGTGCCTTCAGCCGATTGGAGAGCGGCTATCGTTCACTCCTCGCCCTGGCCACGGCAAACCGTTGGAAGGTGATCTTGCTGGCCCTATTGATTGTGGCGTCCAGCGCCTTCTTTTTTATCCAGGTGGGAAAAACATTTATCCCGGAGGAAGATGAAGGGCGCTTCGTGGTGCGCATGCAGACACCCCTTGGATCGAATCTGGACTACACCACCGATCGCTTGAACAAGATCGAGGCGATACTGGCCCGCCACCCGGAGATCGCCGGCTACTTTTCCGCCATCGGCCAGGGGGATGCGGGCCAGGTAAGCACGGCTGGCATCTATGTGACCATGCTGGATCGCGCCCAGCGCCGCATTTCCCAGTCCGAGTCGATGCGCGCGCTGCGCCAGGAACTGGGACAGATCCCCGGCGCCCAGGTGTTTGTCGTGCTGCCCGCCATCATCGGCGGAATGCGCAGCGAGCCCCTGCAATTCGGCATCGTCGGACCGGACCTGCAGAAAATAAATCAACTCTCCGATGAGATGATCGCGCGCCTCGGCAAACTCAGCGGCATCGCCAAACTGGACAAGGACCTGAAGCTCGACCTGCCCGAGGTGCGCCTCATCATCGATCGTGAGCGCGCGTCGCAACTGGGGGTCACCGCGGACGATATCGCCCAGACGCTGAGTATCATGACAGGAGGCCTCAACATCGCGGAGTATAAAGATAACAACCAACGCTACAAGATCCGCATGCAGATCGAGAAAAAAGAACGCGGCAGCATCCAGGACCTGCAACGCCTGTATCTGAAGAACCGCAATGGCGATCTGGTGCGACTGGACAGCCTGGTCAAGATGGAAGAAGGCGTGGGGCCAGCGGTGATCACCCGGCGTAACCGCCAGTACGCCGGCTTCATCTACGGCAGCCTGGAAGGACTACCCCTCGGCAGCGCCACCACTGAAGTCAAAAAGATCGCCGCCGACATCCTGCCAGCCGGCTATTCCATCGCCTTCACCGGCCAGGCGGAGGAATTCGCCAAGACCGGCGGGTATGTGCTGTTCGCCTTCGGCATGGCGTTGATCATGATCTACATGGTGCTGGCGAGTCAGTTCAACTCCCTGGTGCAGCCGCTGGTGGTCATGGTGGCGCAACCCTTGGCGATCATCGGCGGTGTCGCCGCCCTGTACCTGTTTGGCGAGACCCTCAACCTGTTCTCCATGATCGGCATGATACTGCTCATGGGCCTGGTGGCGAAAAACTCCATCCTGCTCATCGACCTCACCAACCAGTACCGCGAAAAGGGCATGAGTATCCAGGATGCCTTGAGCGAGGCGTGCCCACACCGCATGCGCCCGGTGCTGATCACCTCGCTCACCGTGATCGCGGCCATGATGCCCGCCGCCATCGGCCTCGGCCCCGGCGTGGAATCCAACCGCCCCCTCGCCCTGGTGGTCATGGGCGGCATGTTCTCGTCCACGCTGCTGACCTTGGTGGTAGTACCCGCCGTCTATTCCCTGACAGAGCAGGCGCGTGAGCGGCGTAAAATGAGGTCAGAAAGAAAATCATCGTTAGCCCCCGACGGGTTCCGCTAATTTATGGAGTCATACCAATGAAGCATCCTCTGCTGCCTAAAATGTTAATCCTGACCGCCGCTGTCATGGTCTTGGGCTCCGCGCCGGCGCGCGCGGACAACCTGCTGGATATTTACCATCAGGCCCAGACCAGCGACACCGTGTGGGCCGGCGCGCGCTACAGCTACGAAGCGAGCATCGAAAAAGGCCCGCAGGGCCGCGCGTTGCTGCTGCCGTCGGTGATCCTGTCCGGCGGTGCGTACAAGAACAGCATCAGCGAAACCAAACCACTCAGCAAAACCGATAGTTATGACAGCAGCAGCTACACCGTCCAGCTGACACAACCCCTGTTTCGCGCGCAGAGTTTCGCCGCCTACGCACAGGGCAAGTCCGCGGTCACGCAGGCCGAGGCGGAACTGGCCATCGCCCGCCAGGATCTGATTCTGCGCACCACCCAGGCGTACTTCGATGTGCTTTCGGCGGAAGATACCCTGGAGTTCGCCCGATCCGAGAAGTTGGCGATCGCCGGGCAACGTGAACTCGCGGAACGAAATTTCAACGTCGGTAACGCCACTATCGTGGACGTGCACGAGGCGCGCTCGCGTTACGACCTGTCCGTGGCGCAGGAAGTCACCGCGGACAACGACTTGAAGATGAAGCAGGAGGCCCTGACCGTAGTCACCAACTCCCCACCGCCGTCCCTCGCGCGCCTGGCGCCGCACCTGCAACCGCAAAGCCCCGACCCGCAGGACATGCAACATTGGGTCAAGGCGGCACTCGACCAGAATCCGCGCATCAAGGTGCAAGAACAGATCTTGAACATCGCCAGCGAAGAGGTCAGCCGCAGCCGCGCCGGACATTACCCGACGCTGGATTTCATCGCCGCGCACAACTACACCAAGTCCGGCAATGTGTATTTTCCCGGTATCGTGGAATACACCTCCAACCAGGTGGGCCTGCAGGTGCAGGTGCCGCTCTATGCCGGCGGGGGTATTCGGTCCAAGGTGCGCGAATCCCTGGCGCGCGAGGACCAGGCGCGCCAGGCCCTGGAGCAGGCCAAACGTCAGACGACCCAGCAGTCGCGCTCGGCGTATCTGGCGGTGACCGGCGGCATCGCACAGGTGCAGGCCCTGGAGCAGGCCCTGATATCCACCCAAAAGGCCCTCGAATCCACCCAGCTGGGT
>JAYUFH010000427.1:0-3573 GCA_043738765.1 Pseudomonadota bacterium
AAGAACGCCAAGTTGTGTTGGTTGAAATATCTTTCTTGGCGTCTTGGCGGTTCAAAATAATATTTTATTTTATTTAAGGATGTTTTAAATATTACCCTCGATGGCTGCCTGCTCCACCAATTGCTCGAAGGCCGCGGCGGTCATGAGGCCGCGTTCCGCCACGATATCGCGCACCGGCCGGCCGCTGTGCTGGGATTCCTTGGCCACTTCCGCCGCCGCCGCGTAACCAATGGCGGTATTGAGCAGGGTGGCGAGGCCGACGCTGGCGTGGGCATAGTCACGGCAACGCGCGCGATCCACGGTGAGGCCCTCGAGGTTTTGCGTGGTGGTGGCGTGGAGGGCGCGGGTCAGCCAGTCCATGGCATCGAACAGTGCCGACCCCAGGGCCGGCATCATGACGTTCAACTCCAACTGTCCCGCCTGGGTCATGAAGCCGATGGCGGCGTCCTGGCCGAGCACCTGATAGCACACCTGATTCAACATCTCGAACATCACTGGATTGATCTTGCCCGGCATGATACTGGAGCCGGGCTGCACCGCCGGCAGGAGGATCTCGGCCAAGCCGGTGCGCGGACCGGAGGCCAGCAGCCGCATGTCGTTGCTGATGCGCGTGACTTCCAGGGTGAGGGCTCGCATGGCGTTGGACAATTGCAGCAAGTCGGTCATGGACTGCATCTGCGCGCTTAAGTTCGCCGCCGGGCGGATCGCCTCGCCCGTGAGACGCGCCAACTCCTCGGCCACGCGTGGGATATAACCGGGACTGGTGTTGAGCCCGGTGCCCGCGGCGGATCCACCGAGACCGATGTCGCACAGGAGAGGGCGCATGGCCTCCAGTTGTGTGGCGCAACGGCGCAGGGTCCAGGCATAGGCCTGGAATTCCCGCCCCAGGGTGGTGGGCACGGCATCCTGCAGATGGGTGCGCCCGCTCTTGATGGTGTTCGCCTCGCGTTGGCCGATGCGCGCGTATTCCGCCGCCATGGCCTCCACCGCCGCCAGCAGGCGCGGCAATTTCGCCAGGGCCGCGAGGCGGATGGCCGTGGGGATGGTGTCGTTGGTGCTCTGCCCCATGTTCACGTGGTCGTTGGGGTTGAGGGGGGTATACACGCCGCGTTTACCGCCCAAGGACACGTTCGCCAGATTGGCGATGACTTCATTGCTATTCATGTTGTGGCTGGTGCCGGCGCCCGCTTGAAACCGGTCGACCACGAATTCATCCTGGTATTGGCCATCTATAATGATATCTGCCGCCTGCAGGATGGCGCGTGCGTGTTTTTCCTCCAGCCAGCCCGCCGCCTGATTGGCCGCGGCGGCGGCGCGTTTGATGCGTACGTGGGCGATAATGAAGTCGCGGTCGGGACGGCGTCCGGAGATGGGGAAATTTTTCACGGCGCGCGCGGTCTGTATCCCATACCAGGCCTCTTTCGGCACCGGGAATTCGCCGAGGCTGTCTTTTTCGCTACGGGTGAGTGTCATGGAGGCTCCAGGATAGGCGGGTTGCCGAAATGGCGTGGTGCGGTGATTATATAGCAGGCGGCTTTGATTCTGCGCCCCGGCAAGGACTAATTTTCCACCTGCTGGCGTCTATTCGGCATGACGCAGGTTTCTGAACGGGAGGTACCGATGTCGATGTTGGCAAAATGGATGATCATGTCGCTGCTCTGGCTACCGCCGATGGCGGGTGCGGCAGGCGTCGATTTCACACTCAAAGACATGCAGGGCCGGGATCGCAACGTCAACGAATTCATCGGCCAGGGCAAGTGGACCGTGGTGGCCGTGTGGGAATCCAGTTGCACCATCTGTAATCAGGAAATTCATCAGATGTCCTTCTTCCACGACGCCCACAAGAACAAGGATGCCATCGTTCTCGGCGTCAGTATCGATGGCAAGGCCGGAAAGCAACAGGCCCTGGGTTTCATCAAGGATCACGGGCTGGACTTCACCAATCTGCTGGCTGAGTTGCCACAGGTGCAGAAATTCGGTGGTGGGCCGCTCATGGGCACGCCTGCCTTTTATATCTATTCACCCAAGGGCAAGTTGCTCGCCTATCAGGTGGGACCCGTCACCCAGGAGCAAATCGAGCGGTTTATGGCCAAGGGCGGCGCGCGCGACCCTGGCTGACTCAGCGATTTTGTCCACAGCAAGGAGAGGTAAGTCTATGCGGTTAACTAAGTGGTCAGGCTGGATGTTCCTGGGTTTTATGCTGCTAACCCTAACGGGCCAGGCGGCGGAGACACGCGACCCCAACAAATTTTTCTTCAACCAGACCTTCGACAACCTGCAGGATGAAGTGGCGGCGGCACGCAAGGAACAGAAGATCGGCATCCTGGTGATGTTTGAAACCGCGGATTGTCCCTGGTGCGAGAAAATGATGACCACGGTACTGAACCAGGCGTCGGTGCAGGATTATTACCATAAGTATTTTCGCGCCATTCAGATCGACACCAACGGCGACGTGCCACTGGTGAATTTCTTCGGCAAGGAAATGACGCAGAGGGATTTTGCCTTCGGTCATAACCGGGTGCGGGCGACACCGGTGTTCGCGTTCTTCGACCTGCAGGGCGACCTGATGGTGAAATATACCGGCGCCACCATGGACGCGAATGAATTTCTCTGGCTGGGGGAGTATGTCTCCTCCGGTGCCTACAAGAAGGGTAATTTCACCGTTTATAAGCGCGAGCGCCTGGCGGCGGACAAAAAATAACAATTCCCGGTCAGCAAGAGGTGTCTATGCAGGGGATGTCCAGGACGCCGTTCGGCGAGCCATGGGCGCTGCGCGGTGTGGGTAGTGCGTGCCGCCCGTTGGTATTCCTGCTGCGTTGTTCCATCTTATGAAACCTGTTGCGTCCGCTGCTAGAGGAGCATACCGGCTGAGGGTGCGGCGCCTTGTGTGGTTGGGTGTTTACGCGATGCTGTGTTTACCCGTCACGGCCAGCGCGCTCTCCGATCCACTGACCCTCGAAGAGGCCCTGGCCATGGCGGACCAGCCCCACCCCGATCTGGATCTGGCGCAGGCGCGCGTTGAAGGCGCGCAGGCGGAGTTCGAGCAGGCGCGGGCGCGAAGCGGGGTGCGTTCCTACCTGGATCTAACGCCGCAGTCGGTGCGGCCCGCCCTCGGTTCGGGATTGGGCATGGTGGGTGACAGCCGCGCCCGTCTCACGATCAGCAAGCAGCTGTACGATTTCGGCCGTAGCCGCGCGCTGGAGGACAGCGCGCATTCCACGATAGAAGCACGCCAACTCATTTTTTTCGATGAACGCCAACAGCGTCGCATCGAGATCATGCAACAGTTCTTTAATGTGATCTTGGCGGACATGCGCTATGCCGCGGACAATGAGGCCATGGCCCACACCTATGTCACCTTCGACCGCGGACGCGACCGGCATGGCCTCGGTCAGATTTCCGATGTGGACCTGTCGGCGTTGGAGGCGAATTATCAGCAAACCCTGGTCACGCGCACACTAAGCCAGAAGCGCCAAGTCAGCCGCCGCATGCAGCTGGCCCTGGCACTGAATCGACCGGAAGATCTGCCGCACGAACTGACGCGCCCGACCCTGGCCGGCCTGGAGCGCGAGA
>JAYUFH010000428.1:0-1294 GCA_043738765.1 Pseudomonadota bacterium
TCCGGTTACCTCAGCGTGGTACATGGTCTTGTAGCTGGTCCGTGTATGTTGACTCCCCAGGCCAAATATCTTAAGGTCCGCTGGGTCTACCTGATAAGCACTAGGGACAGGCCAAGGGAGCCTGGCACCTATCCTGGGTCGCGCTCCGTTGCACGGAGCGATGCATGCGCGCCGCCCCACCTCGTGCAGCCACTGAGTCGCGGGGAGGATTCGAGCCGCTCGGGGAGGGGACAACGTCCATACCAGAAGGAGCACACCATGACTGATGTGATGGTCTGTACGCCGAGATCGTTGCCCAAGGACAAATGGATTGAGGCCGCCGAACGGGCGGTGACGGTGAATCCTGCGAATCATCCGAGGATCGAGCGGCTGGTGCGCGCGATGCCCGAGATCCAGTTGGATCGTTTGCGCATTGCCGTGGTCACGGCGAAGTACTGGGGTGCGGCTGGCGCGAAGCTCACCGTCGGCTTTCTCGATAATCCGCCCACGGATTTGCGCAAGCGCATTGTGCTGCATATGAATGCGTGGGCCAAAACAGCGAATGTGCAGTTTGTCGAGAGCAAGGCGAGTCCGCACGTGCGCATTGCGCGGGTCGATCACGGCGATCACGCGGGGTATTGGTCCTATGTGGGCACGGATATTTTATCGATCCCCGCGAATGAGCCCACCCTGAACTTACAAGGGTTTACCATGCAGACACCGGAGTCAGAATTTCACCGAGTGGTGCGCCACGAGACGGGGCATACGCTGGGATTTCCGCATGAGCATATGCGCCGTGAGTTGGTGAATAAAATCGATCGCCAGAAGGCCATCGATTACTTCGGGGCGACGCAAGGCTGGTCGCCAGCCGAAGTCGAGCAGCAAGTGTTGACGCCGATCGAGGAAGCCTCGATCCGGGGCACCGCGCATGCCGATCCGCACTCCATTATGTGCTATCAAATTCCAGGAACCTTGACCAAGGATGGGAAGCCCATCGTGGGAGGCCTTGATATCGACCAGCAAGATTTTACGTTTGCCGCCATGGTCTATCCGCGCCCCAATACATCTTTGGGTGGCGCCAAGAGCCCGCGAGCGGAAAAGAAGGCGGTCGTGAGCGCCGGTCACAAGAAGCCGTCGACACGCGCAACGCCTCGCAAGGGTAGATGAACACGACCTGCTTAAATGACAAGATTCCGGCAGGAGGACAGGCCGTCTTGAGTCACGCGCGTGGTTCTTCTGTGTAGGGAACCCATCATTCGCTGTGCTGGCCGCAGCGAAGATACGGCTCGCTGATTACGAGTCCCGCCGAAGCCCG
>JAYUFH010000429.1:0-3562 GCA_043738765.1 Pseudomonadota bacterium
TGACGTTTCTCAGCGGCAACATCAAAACGCTGTTGACCGCGATCCGGGGGGATTAATCCATGACACTCTTCAGCGTCTTCGATATCGCCGGTTCCGGCATGAGCGCCCAGTCCCTGCGCCTGAACACCACCTCAAGCAACCTGGCCAACGCCGAGAGCGTCAGCAGCAGTGTCGACAGCACCTACCGTGCGCGCCACCCGGTGTTTGCCGCCATCATGAATGCGCGCGCCCAGGACCAGGCCGCCACCGGCGTCCAGGTGCTGGGCATCGTCGAGAGTCAGGCGCCGTTACGCACCTCCTACGCGCCGGATAACCCCCTGGCGGATGCCGAGGGTTATATCCATATGCCGAACGTGAACGTGGTGGAAGAGATGGCCAATATGATTTCGGCGTCGCGCTCGTACCAGAGCAACGTTGAAGTGGTCAACACCAGCAAGCAGTTGTTGCTCAGAACATTGGCCCTGGGCCAATAAGCACCGTCCTTGAGGAGATAGTATGAATCCTGTCGATAACAGCAATCCTTTCGCCGCCGTCAGTGGCAGCAATACCGCCGCGACTCAGCGCGCCACCGGTGCCGCGGCCAACGCCCTCGGTCAGGACCAGTTCCTCGAACTGATGGTCGCGCAGCTCAAGAACCAGGACCCCACTAAGCCCGCGGACAGCAGCCAGTTTCTTGGGCAGATCGCCCAGTTCGGCACCGTGAGTGGAATCCAAGGCCTGCAGAAATCATTCACCCAGATGGCCAGCGCATTGCAATCCAACCAGGCGTTGATGGCGTCGAGTCTGGTGGGCCGGGCGGTGTTGGTGCCGGGCAGTGTCGGCGTCCTGCCCCAGGGCGGCGCACTCAGCGGATCGGTGAACCTGCCGACGAGCGTTTCCGATCTCGCCGTCAACATCACCGATGGCAGCGGCCAGTTGGTGCGTCACTTGGTATTGGGCGGGCAACCGGCGGGCGACGTCAGCTTTAGCTGGAACGGACTCACCGATGCCGGCGCGCCAGCGACACCCGGTCGTTACCAGGTGACGGCGGAGGCGTTGATCGGTGGCCAGACCTCCGCGGCAAGCACGTCGATTAACGCCCTGGTTGAGAGCGTCTCGCTCGGCGGAACACAGGGCATGCTTCTGAATCTGGCGGGTCTGGGGTCAGTGGCCCTCAGCCAAGTCAAACAGATTTCATAACGTCGGCACAGTCTCGAAGGAGAATCATCATGTCCATGAACACAGCGATCAGCGGGTTGAATGCAGCGACCTCGGATCTCAACACCATCGGCAACAACGTTGCCAACGCCAGCACCAATGGTTTCAAGCTGTCGCGCGCGGAGTTCGCCGACGTCTATCCGGTATCCGGCGCGGGCTCCAGCGCCAATACCATCGGCAGCGGCGTCAAGCTCGCCGCGGTGGCGCAACAGTTCGCCCAGGGCAATATCAATTTCACCAACAACAACCTGGACCTTGCGGTCAGTGGCCAGGGTTTCTTCCGCCTGAGCGACAAGGGCTCCATCGTCTATTCACGTGCCGGTGCCTTCGGTATCGACCGTCAGGGTTATATTTCCAACAGTTCCGGTTTGCACCTGACCGGCTATTTGGCGGACGCCACCGGCAGTATTACCGGCGCCCTCGGCGACCTGCAGCTGTCCATGGCGGACATTGCCCCGAACGCCACCGCCAACGTCAGCGTCGGCGTCAATCTGAATGCCTCGGCCACGGCGCCGGCGCTGGCCTTCAATCCGGCGAACGCGGCGACCTACAATAATGCCACCTCGACCACGGTATACGACTCCCTTGGCACGACCCATCTGTCGACCATGTACTATCGCAAGACCGCCGCCAATACCTGGAACACCTATCTGTACGTCGACGGCACGTTGCGCGGCGGCCCCGATTCCCTGGGCTTCACCAACCTGGGCGCCCTCGCCACGGTCAATGGCGCCCCGGTTCCGCCCGGCACCATCACCTCGGCGTCGTTCAACCCGGGTACCGGTGCGGCCAACATGACCCTGACACAGGACTACTCTCAGACCACGCAGTTCGGCAGTCCCTTCGGCGTCAACAGCCTGTCTCAGGACGGCTACACCACCGGCCGGTTGAGCGGCGTGGACATCGACGACAAGGGCATCGTCTTCGCGCGCTACAGCAACAGCCAGTCGCGTGCTCAGGGACAGGTGGTGCTGACCAACTTCGCCAACACCCAGGGCCTGCGTCCCCTCGGCAATACCAATTGGACCGAGACGCCCAAGTCCGGCGTGGCGCTCACCGGCGCGCCGAACACCGCCAGCCTCGGTGTCGTCCAGTCCGGCGCGTTGGAGAATTCCAATGTGAACCTGACGGAACAGCTGGTCTCCCTGATCACGGCGCAGCGTAACTTCCAGGCCAATGCCCAGGTGATCACCACCGAAAATGCCATCACGCAGACGATCATCCAGTTGCGTTGATGCATCACTAGGCGCGGAGAACCGATATGGATAAATTGCTTTATGTCGCCATGTCCGGCGCCAGCCAGACCCTGCTGGCGCAGGCGGCGAATAACAACAACCTGGCCAATGCCAATACCACCGGCTTTCGCGCCGACCTGTCGGCGTTTCGCGCCATGCCGGTATTCGGGCCGGGTGCACCCAGTCGCGTGTACGCCATGGCGGAGCGTCCGGGTACGGATTTTTCCTATGGCAGCCTGCTGTCCACGGGGCGCGACCTGGATGTCGCGGTGAAGGGCGAGGGCTGGATTGCGGTGCAGGGTGCGGACGGCAAAGAAGGTTATACGCGCGCTGGAGATCTGCACATCTCCACTGCCGGCCTGTTGGAGAACGGTGCCGGCCATCTGGTGCTCGGCAACAGTGGACCCATCGCCATACCCCCGGCGGAAAAAATCGAAATCGGTGTGGACGGCACGCTGTCGATACAACCCACCGGTCAGTCGGCCACCACCCTCGCGGTGGTGGATCGTATCAAACTGGTTAAACCGCCACGGGAAGATTTGATAAAGGGCAGCGACGGCCTGATGCACATGAAGGATGACAGCGTGTTGCCGCCGGATGCGGCGGTAGGACTGTCCTCCGGCAGCCTGGAGGCGAGCAATGTCAATCCGGTTGAGGCCATGGTCAACATGATTTCCCTGGCCCGTCAGTTCGAGATGCAGGTGAAGATGATGCGTACCAGCCAGGAAGACGATGCCAGCGCGGCGCAAATTTTGCGCATGAGCTAAGCCGATGCCGGCGTACGCCGGCATCCTAACTGAACAAACGAGGCAATAAACAATGAACCCAGCATTATGGATCGCCAAAACCGGACTCGACGCCCAGCAGACGCGCATGGCCGTGATCTCCAACAACCTGGCCAACGTCAGCACCACCGGCTTCAAGCGCGGCCGCGCCGTGTTCGAAGACCTGCTGTATCAGAACGTGCGTCAGGCCGGCGCTCAGTCGTCGCAGAACACCACGCTGCCATCGGGCCTGATGCTCGGTACCGGCGTGCGCACCGTGGCGACGGAAAAACTCTTCACTCAGGGCAACCTGCTGCAGACCGGAAATAATCTGGACTTGGCGGTGAGCGGCCGGGGTTTCTTTCA
>JAYUFH010000430.1:0-1292 GCA_043738765.1 Pseudomonadota bacterium
TGATGGTCAGTTTCTATGTCGAAGCGGCGCGCATTGTTCGGCAGGCCCGTGAACTGGGCATCAAGACGGCTTTCAAGGGAGATACGTCCATGATGAACAGCGGGTTTCTGACGATTGCCGGTGCTGCCGCCGAAGGTACGATCCTGGCCTACGTTCCCCCCTACTTCAACGGCAACCCGATCAAGGACATGGTGGATTTCGAGGCCCGGTACAAGAAGATGTACCCCACTTACCCAGTGGACCGCCCGAACTATGTCGATGCTTTCAGCTACGGCAGCATGTACGCGGTGGCGGAGGGCATGAAGCGGGCCGGCAAGGACTTGACGCGCAAGGGTTTGGTCGAAGCCCTGGAGACGCTGCAGGACTTCAAGGCATCGGATTCCTGGCCCAAAGCCGTTCACGTGATTCAGCCTCTTACCTTTACCGAGAGCCACAACGGAAACCGGCGTCTGAGCTACTTCAGGGTAAAAGGCGGAAGTTTCCAGCCGGTTTCCGACTTCAAGCCCCCGGTGCCGACGACCAAGTTCCCGGCCAATGCCACCCTGAAGTGGTAGCGGCGGCGCAATTGCAATTGGAAGCCGCTTAAATGGAACTCATACCGCAACTCATTGTGAGCGGCATCGCCGCAGGGTCACTGTATGCACTGGTGGCGATTGGCCTTGTGCTGATCTACAAGGCGACTGACATTGTCAATTTCGCCCAGGGCGAGTCGGTTACCGTAGGTGCCTATATGGGCTGGCTCTTTGTCACTGAGTTCCATATGCCCTATTTCCCGGCCATCGGCGCGGTGATTGTGGCGTCAGCCCTGGTGGGTATGGTGGTGGAGCGCGTGGCCTACCGACCGCTCATCAAATCTCCAGCGTTCACCGTGATTCTGGCCACGCTGGCAGTGGGCCTGATCATCAAGAATGTGATCCGGTTGATTTGGCACGATACTCCCCGTACCATCAGCGGCGTGCTGAGTGCCGAGCCAATCGAATTCTGGGGCGTGCTGATTACGCCGGAGCGGCTCGCGATCATGGCAGCGGTCGCCGTCGTGGTGACTGGCCTGATGCTGTTCTTCCGCTTTACAAAATTGGGCAAGGCCATGCGCGCTACCGCCCAGAGCCAGGAGGCCGCCTCACTTATGGGTATCAGCGTCTCCGGAATCTTTTCAAAGACGTGGGCGCTCGGTTCAGCGCTGGGCGGAATCGCCGGGGTTTTGATCGCTCCGTTGGTCGGCATCAATACGGAACTGGGTGGCGTATTGATTCCGGGCTTCGTGGCCGCGATAGTTGGCGGTTTCACCAGCA
>JAYUFH010000431.1:0-24950 GCA_043738765.1 Pseudomonadota bacterium
GGCAAGCATTTTCTCGAAGCTCTGGATGATGGGTGTGATCATTGGTATTAGGTTGTGGCTTTTCTGCCGAACCAGGTTGATCAGGCTGCCCGCCAGTACCATTTCCACCTGGCGCGGCGTCATCGGGTGTTCGGTCTCATAGGTCTCGTTCTGGGTCAGATTGATCACCTTCACCCGATTTCCTTTGCGGATGGCATTTCGCACATCCGGGATGGAAAGTACATCGCCCTGGACGATCTTTTCCCAATCCTCCGGATCGACAAAGGTCAGGGGCAGGATGCCGAAGTTGCTCAAATTCTGCTGGTGTATCCGGGCAAAACTTTTCGCAATCACCGCCTTAAGGCCCAAATAGCGGGGTCCTAGGGCGGCGTGCTCGCGGCTCGAACCTTGCCCGTAATTGGCGCCGCCCACGACGAACGAGCCCTGTTGCTGACAAGCCATGGCTCTTGCGTAGTAGGTCTCGTCGATCTGGCTGAAAGCAAACTTGCTGAGTTCTGGAATATTGCTGCGGAAAGGCAACGCCTTGGCTCCAGCCGGCATGATGCCGTCCGTGGAGATATTGTCTGCCATTTTCAATAGAACCGGCCCTTCGAGTCGATCAGGTAGCGGCTCTAAAGTCGGCAACGGTTTGATATTGGGGCCTTTCTCCAGCGCATACGGCGCACCTTCCGACTCGGGAGCAAGCAGCATCTTGGTATTGAGTCGGTTGGTCACCTGCTCCTTGAAGCGGGGGTAGGCCATGCCCAGCGTGCGCGGATCGGTGATCACGCCGGCCAGGGCCGACGCAGCGGCAGTTTCCGGACTGCACAGATAAACCTGATCTTCCTTGGTGCCCGAGCGGCCAGGGAAATTGCGCGGAACGGTGCGCAGGCTAATGCGTCCAGTGGCTGGCGCCTGTCCCATGCCGATACAGCCGCCGCAACCCGTCTGGTGCTGGCGCGCACCGGCGCGGATGAGCTTTCCGAGAATACCTAATTCGATCATGTTCTCCAAAATCTGCCGGGAGGTCGGGTTGACGTCGAATGAAACGCGGTCATGCACCTGTTTGCCTTCCACGATGAGGGCGACAATGGCGAAGTCCCGAAGCCCCGGATTGGCGGACGAGCCGATATAGGACTGGTAGATTTCCCTGCCTGCCACCTCGCGCACCGGCACGACGTTGCCTGGGCTGCTGGGCAGCGCGATCAGCGGCTCAAGCTCCGACAGGTTGATTTCGGTGTATTCGTCATATACCGCATTTTCGTCGGCGACGATTTCCCGCCAGGCATCGCCCCGCCCCTGACTCTGCAGGAACACCTTGACCGCCTCGTCCGATGGAAACACCGTCGCGGTGGCGCCCAGTTCGGCCCCCATATTGGCGATCACGTGCCGGTCCATGGCAGTTAGGGCGCTCAATCCGGGACCGTAATACTCGATGATCTTGCCAACCCCGCCGTCCACATTGTGTCGGCGCAGCATTTCCAGAATCACATCCTTGGCGCTCACCCAGTCAGGAAGCTCACCCACCAGTTTGACGCCCCATATTTTCGGCATCTTGACGTAAAAGGGCTCCCCGGCCATCGCCATCGCCACCTCCAGACCGCCCGCACCGATGGCCAGCATCCCCAACGAGCCGGCTGCACAGGTGTGGCTGTCCGAGCCCAACAAGGTTTTCCCCGGCACGCCGAAGCTCTCCATGTGGACGGGATGGCTCACACCGTTACCAGGCCGGCTGTACCAAAGGCCGAACTTCTTGCAGGCGCTGCGCAAGAACAGATGGTCGTCGGGATTCTTGAAGTCTTCCTGGAACAGGTTATGGTCCACATACTGAGCGGAAAGCTCGGTCCGGACGCGCGGAATTCCCAGGGCTTCAAATTCCAGCATGACCAGCGTGCCGGTCGCATCCTGGGTCAGTGTTTGATCGATTTTCAAACCGATCTCTTCACCGGGCCTCATACCGCCTTCAACCAGGTGACTTGCAATCAACTTCTGCGCTAAGTTTTTACTCATGGCCGGATACTCCTTTAGGTTGTGTCTATAAACTGCTGTCAATTGCTGCGGAACCAAGGTCGCCAGAGAAGAACGCCGATGCTCCCGAATTGCAGCGCGACCCGTAAAATTTAACTGGCGAGTTCCACATCGTCATGGAAACGGTTGCCGGCCGGCGTGGCCGTGACGAATTCCGCGCGGATCACGAAGTCGCCGAAGCGTTCGTTCATGTTCCGCTCGTTCGCGTACTGCACGATCAGTGGATCGAGCAGCTTGAGGATATTCGCGTTGTCGACGTCCTGAGCATAGAGCTTGTTGAGCCGCGTGCCGTCAAACGCACCGCCGAGATAAAGGTTGTAGAGGCCGGGCGCGCGGCCAACGAGACCAATCTCGGCAAGATAAGGCCTTGAGCTGTCCACCGTTGACAGTTCGCAGTTCCAGGCGCGTCGACCCGTCTGCATGTCGAGAAAATGATAGTAGAACCCACGATAGCCCGTCGCATCGGGTTCGGGGCCTTGCGGGCTGGCCCAGAAGAATCGTAACGTGGCGA
Organism: Pseudomonadota bacterium; assembly: GCA_043738765.1. GTDB lineage: Bacteria > Pseudomonadota > Gammaproteobacteria > Acidiferrobacterales > UBA6901 > JANNJF01. Next base: position 2,519 of record JAYUFH010000431.1, read on the forward strand.
GGACTCGCTCAATCGCGAACGTTCGGGTGATGAAGCCGCGTCCGACCACGACGGGACAGCCGGCCAGACCCAGTCCAGTCGCGGCGATGCTCACCGGCCAATCGGGCGCGGTCTTATCGCGTACCAGTCCGTTGTGCGGGTTGGTCTCATGCAAAAAGTAGCTGAAAGTGTCGTGCTGAAGCGCTTCCAGTTCGGCGTCGACCGCAGGTTTGTTAGTGTTCATGGTGTTAGCGGATGCTCCGCTCGGCCACCTGGTCGCCCCTGATCAGGCTACCGTGTGCGAGGACCGTCCAGCATCAAACTGGTTGGTATTGCTACCCCGCTGGCGATCCTGCATGCTTTTGATCAGCCGTTATCAGCGAGGCGCTCTTCGAGGCGATGCAACCCAGGAGATCGGTCCACGACTTGTCGAAGGATTTGGTTCCCTCGCGCTGCAATTGAGCGGCGAGCGCCGCCGTATCCACACCGGCCTGTGCAAATTCCGCGAGCACCTCTTCGGCGTCGCCTCCGTCCACCGGCATGGGCTTCTTCAGCTCGCCGTGATCGGCGAAGGCTTCCAAGGTCTTATCGGGTATGGTGTTGATGGTGTCTGGGGCGGCCAGCGCTTCGAGGTAGAGCGTGTCCGGCGCCGCGGGATCCTTGGTGCCGGTGCTGGCCCAGAGCAGGCGTTGCGGCCGCGCTCCGGCGGCGATGAGTTGTGCGCAGCGGGGCGCGACCAGGAGGTCGCGATAGGCGCGGTACGCACGCTGGGCGATGGCGATCCCGAGACGATTGCGAAGCCCCTTGGGGACCTGGTCCTTCACCGCCACATCCCAGCGGCTGACGAAGATCGATGCCACGGAGGCGACCTTCGGATTCAGGCCCGCAGCGATTCGGCGCTCGATGCCGCGCATGTACGCCTGCGCGGCCGCGATATATTGTTCGCGCGAGAACAGCAGTGTCACGTTGATCGGTACGCCAGCAAAGATCGACTCCTCGATCGCCGGTATGCCTGCGGGCGTCCCTGGAATCTTGATAAACAGGTTGGAACGCTGCGCTCGGCGATGCAGTTCCGCCGCGGCGCTGACGGTTCCGGCCGTATCATTGGCGAGCAATGGCGAGACTTCCAACGATACCCAACCGTCGGTGGCCTCGGTGAGGTCGTGGATGGGGCGGAATAGATCGGCGGCTTGGGTGAGATCCTCGAGCGCCAGCTCGAAAAAGAGCGCCTCCCCTGATTGACCCTTCGTTGCCTTTTGCCGGATAGCGGCGTCGTAGTGATCTCCCTCCCGCATGGCTTTGTCGAATATCGTGGGGTTGGATGTCAGTCCTGTCACCGCATAGTCGCGGATGTACCGCTGCAGTGTGCCCTTCGCCAGCAGCTCGCGCGTGATGTTATCGAGCCAAAGGCTCTGGCCGAGAGAATGAAGTTGTTGTGTTGCGTTCACATCGACTCCCGATGAACCCAACAATTATCTTGCACGCCGCCGTTGTCGAGCAACGTGCTGTCGAGGTTAAGCAGAAGGACCACAAAATCGGGAATCGTCATGCTCGCACTCCGTTCGCCATGGGGTTGTGCCAACCGCCGTCCGCAGCGATGAGCCCGTCCGCCTCTTTGGGCCCCCAGGTATGGCGCGGGTACGGGCGAACGCGACCGTGACGCGTCAGGACGGGAGCGACCACGGCCCAGGCCGCCTCTACCGCATCCTCGCGGGTAAAAAGCGCGCCATCGCCTGCCATCGCATCGCCCAGCAGACGCTCGTAAGGCGCTTCTTCTCCCGGTTGCTCCTCGAGCAGGTAGAGTTCCCGCTGCTCGCCCACAAAGCCGCTGCCGGGACGTTTGACGCGGGCGGCGAGCGCCACGGCGGAACTGGGCGAGAGTCGAAAGCGCAGGTAATTCGCCCGTCCGACCGCCGGCGTGGAGTCCGCGAAGAGCCGCTGCGGCGGCGGCTTCAGCTGGACAATCACCTCTGCGGCGGTGTCGGCCAAACACTTACCGGATCGCAGATACCAGGGTACGCCTTCCCAGCGCCAGGAGTCGATGAAGAGCCGCAAGGCGCAGAACGTCTCAACGTCGGAGCGCTCGGCGACGCCCGGCTCTTTTCGGTAACCCGCGTATTGACCGCGCACCAGATCGGCGGGCTTGATCGGGCGCATGGCCTTCAGAATATCGGCGGTCTCACCATGGACCCCTCCAAAGCCTCTGTACGTCGGCGGCTCCATGGCGAGCAACGCGACGATCTGGAACAAATGGTTCTCAACCACATCGCGCAGACACCCTGCTGTCTCGTAAAACGCGTCCCGTCCGGCCACACCGAACCGCTCGGCGAGCGTGATTTGAACGCTGGCCACGTAGTTGCGATTCCAGATCGGCTCCAGAAAGGAATTGGCAAAACGGAAATACAAGACATTCATGATCGCTTCCTTGCCAAGAAAGTGATCAATACGAAAGATGGCATCCTCCGGAAACACCGAACGGGCGACGCGGTTCAGACGTTGCGCGGACGCCAGGTCACGGCCGAACGGTTTTTCGACGATGACGCGAGCTTGCGCGGCCAGATTGGCACCGCCGAGCCCCTGGATCACGATCGCAAACAGCGCCGGCGGAATGGCGAGGTAGTAGGCCGGACGACGTGCGCCGCCCAGAGCCGCTTTGAGCCCTTGGAATGTGGCCGGATCGTTATAATCCCCACTCACATAGCGCAGCGTGGAAAGCAAGCGGTGCAGGGCGCGCCGGTCATCGATGCCTCCTCCCTTCCTGATGCTGTCCGTGGCTCTTTTGCGAAGTTGCGCTAAGTTCCAATTCGATGACGCCACACCGATCACCGGGACGTTCAGCACACCTCGCTTGGACATCGCATAGAGCGCTGGAAAAATCTGCTTGAATGCCAGATCACCGCTGATGCCGAACACCACCAGCACGTCGGACGGGCCCGTACCGCGAGGGGCCCCATTGCCCTTAGCTCCCGGACTTCTTCTCATCGTGTCCACCAAATTGTTTTCTCATCGCGGACAGGAGCTTGTCAGCATAGTCGGCATGGCCCCGCGACTGAAAGCGCCCGAAGAGCGCGGCGCCGATGACCGGCGTCGGTACACCTTCCTCGATCGCCGCGGCGAGCGTCCAACGCCCCTCACCGGAGTCCGACACGCGGCCCGCGTAACCCGTGAGATCAGGATCATCGCGAAGCGCCTGGGCAGTGAGATCAAGGAGCCACGAGCTGATGACGCTCCCATGGCGCCAAACTTCTGTGATCTGCGGGAGGTCCAGATCAAACTGGTAGTATTCGGGATTGCGTAACGGCGTGGTCTCCGCGTCCGCGGCGCGATGATGCGCCCCCACATTGGCGCGGCGTAGAATGTTGAGTCCTTCGGCATAGGCCGCCATCACCCCATACTCGATGCCGTTGTGGACCATCTTGACGAAGTGGCCGGCGCCCGCGGGACCACAGTGCAAGTAACCCTGTTCAGCGGTGCTGCCCGCCGCGGGCGCTTCGGTGACGCCCGATCCCGCGCGGCCGCCGGGTGCGAGGGCGGCAAAGATCGGGGCGAGATGGTCGACGACCGCCTTGTCGCCCCCGATCATCAGGCAGTAGCCCCGTTCGAGGCCGGCGACGCCGCCGCTGGTACCGACATCCAGATAGTGAATTCCGCGAGGCTTTAACTCCGCGGCGCGCCGCATATCATCGTGGTAATACGAGTTTCCGCCGTCAATCACAACATCGCCGGCGGCTAACAGCGGCTCGAGCTGCGCCACCGCCACGTCGACCGCGGCCGCCGGCACCATCAGCCAGACAGCCCTTGGTCTCGCCAACTGGGTGATCAGGTCCTTGACCGAGGTCGCCCCGACGATGCGTTGCTGCGCCACCTTTTCGACCACCGCCGGCTGGACGTCGTACACGATGCAGTCATGACCTGCCTTTGCCAGACGCCGCACCATATCCGCGCCCATGCGCCCCAATCCAACCATGCCGATCTGCACCGGTGTTCTCCTTACCTGGCCCGATGCGCCGTCGGCGTTACCGGGCCCCACTACATTTCGACCGCCCGAAATGCCAAGGTTCCGTGCACCCACGATCAGGAACACGACTCGCTACAGAATCCGACGTTAAGTCGTTCCTATCCAGTTAGCCGCGTGGAAATAGCCATTGGTTCGCCGTCCGACGACATTTTGCCACCCGCATTCGACTTTCCTTCGTGCGTTGGCGTACAGACGAGTGAATCGTGTTCGCCTCAAATTGAAAGATAAAATTCCCGCAGAGACTCCTAAGAGCATGTCTAGGCCGCACGATCCCTTGGCCATGAAGCTGAGTTCGGCCGACGACCGGGTCCTGCTCAGCCACTGGCTGCCGCCTCAAGCAGGGGTCGTTCCGAAATTTCGAATCGGCCATCGATGGGTCAATGTGCTGTGGGCGCTGCCGCTGATTTTCTTGGGTCTAGTGCTGGGTGTGACGCTTGCCCAAGCGTTGCGCGAACTCCCAACCATTCAAAGCTTTCTGCTGCGCTACCCCGGCGTGCCGACGTCTGCCGTCGCTGTCACTTCAGGGTTTCCGGCGTGGCTGCGACTATTGCATTTCCTGAACCTCTTCTTCATGACGTTCATCGTGCGAGCGGGCCTTCAGATCCTGGCCGATCACCCGCGGTTGTATTGGAAGCGCGACTGCACCCCGGGGACCGAGTGGTTTCGTTTCCAGAGCGCCGTGCCCACTGGCCGCATCTGGACCTCCAAGGACGATTCCGTCACCCTCCCGGGTTGGTTGGGAATCCCCGGTATTCGTCACTCCATCGGGCTCGCGCGCTGGTGGCATTTTTCGATCACCCTGCTTTGGATGATCAACGGAGCTGTCTTCTACGTACTCCTCTTTACGTCCAACCAGTGGCAACGCGTGGTGCCAACCACGTGGGCGGTGTTTCCCAACGCCCTATCGACGGCGTTGCAATACCTCTCCCTCACGTTTCCTGCGGATCAAAGCTGGACGCGTTATAACAGCTTGCAGCAGTTGGCTTATTTCATCACCATCTTCGTGGCTGCTCCGACCTCCATCTTGACCGGGCTCATGCAAAGCCCGGCGATCTCAAACCGCCTGGGTTGGTGGGGTCGCGCATTGAATCGCCAAAGAGCACGATCGATCCACTTCCTGGCCATGGGGTGGTTTCTCCTGTTCATTCTGGCGCACGTGACTTTGGTGTTCATCACCGGAGCGCGGGTCAACTTGAACATGATGTGGGCCGGTGTGAACAATGGCTCCTGGAGTGGGTTCGCGCTGGTGGTCCCTGCCCTGATCTTTGTCGGCGTGGCGTGGGGATGGGCCTCCCCCTTCACGTTGCGTCATGCGCGTCTCGTCCAGAGGATCGGCGAGGTGATATCCCGGCCCTTCGGTAGTGTGACTCAGTCCTGGGACCCGACGAGTCAGCTCACCGAAAAGGACATTTCTCCACATTTCTGGCCCAACGGGACGATGCCGACGTCCGCGGAATTTGACGTGATGGTGGCGAATGACTTCGCCGACTACCGCTTGCGCATCGACGGACTCGTTGAGAACCCGTCCGACTTCTCCTACGCGGCATTGAAGGCGATGCCGAAGCAGGAGCAGATCACCACCCATTTTTGCATCCAAGGGTGGTCCGGCGTCGCCAAATGGGGCGGCGTTCCGATGCGTCATATTCTTGACTTGGTGAAGCCGATGGCAGACGCCCGCTACGCGGTGTTCTATTCATTGGCCGAGGGCGGTGACGGAGGGCGCTACTACGACGCGCACAGTTTAGGGAACCTCCGCCACGAATTGACCCTTCTCGCCTACGAAATGAACGGCGCGCCCCTCAGTGTCTTGCACGGCGCGCCGCTGCGGCTGCGCTGTGAGAACGAATTGGGATTCAAAATGGTCAAATGGATCGAGTCTATTGAGTTCGTGCACGACTATGCCGATCTGGGCGCCGGTGAAGGCGGCTACAACGAGGATCATGAGTTCTACGGCTACCGCGTGCCGATTTGATGCCACGCTCCCCTCCCAAAGAACGTAGCGCACCTCTCACAGCTGTACCGGTCCAGGACGCACTCATGTCAGAACAGCTCGACCAGCAATGCATCAACACCGTCCGATTCCTGTCGGTGGACATGGTGCAAAAGGCAGACAGCGGCCATCCGGGCCTGCCGCTCGGCGCAGCGCCGATGGCCTATGTGTTGTGGACACGCTGGCTTAAATACAATCCGCGTAATCCGGATTGGGTCGATCGCGATCGTTTTGTACTGTCGGCCGGCCACGGCTCAGCGCTGCTCTACAGTCTCCTGTATCTGACCGGCTACGCGCTTTCCCTGGAGGACATTCGCGAGTTTCGCCAATGGGGCAGCAAAACGCCGGGACATCCGGAACGCGGGCACACGCCGGGCGTCGAGGTCACCACCGGGCCGCTGGGACAGGGCATGGCCAATGCCGTCGGCATGGCCATCGCTGAAGCGCAACTCGCGGCGTGCTACAACCGCCCCGCGCACGCGCTGATCGATCATCACACCTATGCGATCGTCAGCGATGGCGATCTGATGGAAGGCGTAGGAGCGGAGGCGGCCTCGCTCGCCGGGCACTTGAAACTCGGCAAGCTCACCTGTCTGTACGATGATAATTACGTGACTCTGTCCGCCGGCACCGACATTACGTTCACGGAAGACCGCGCGGCCCGTTTCCGCGCGTACGGCTGGCACACCATACGCGTGGACGACGGCAACGATCTCACGGCGATAGACACCGCGTTGGCACAAGCGCGCGCGGAGACAGGACGACCGTCGCTGATCCTGATACGCACGCATATCGGCTACGGCTCGCCCGAACAGGACAGCTACAAAGTCCACGGTTCCCCGCTGGGTATGGACGATGTACGCAGAACTAAGGAGAAACTACATTGGCCGACCGAGCCAGCGTTTCTCGTGCCCGACGCGGCCCTTGCGCATTTCCGTGAGGCTCTCGATCGCGGCGCCAAAAGCGAGGCAGATTGGGGCGATCGCCTCATGGCTTACGCCAAAGTATTTCCCGAACTCGCGTTGGAATTTAAAAACCGCCTAATCGGCGAGCTACCCTCCGGGTGGAATAAGGATGTTCCAGTGTTTCCGACGGACGCAAAGGGTATCGCCACGCGCGAGGCATCAAGCAAAATCATGAATGCAATCGCGCCGAAGCTACCGGCGTTGACCGGTGGCTCGGCCGATCTCGATCCGTCGACGAAGACCGCGCTGAAAGGGTTCGGCGACTTCAATCCAACCGTAACGGCCGGTGAAGATACGCAAGGCTCCGAGGGCGGCGGTTGGAGCTACGCCGGACGTAATCTGCATTTTGGCGTGCGCGAGCATGCGATGGGCGCGATTGCGAACGGTCTCGCGGCGCACGGCGGCATGATTCCCTACGGCGCAACGTTTCTGATCTTCTCTGACTATATGCGCCCGCCGATCCGTCTCGCTGCGTTGTCGCACCTGCATGTGATCTATATCTTTACCCATGACAGCATTGCGCTCGGAGAGGACGGCCCGACTCATCAGCCGGTCGAGCAGCTAGCGAACCTGCGTGCGATCCCGAACCTCACTCTGCTGCGGCCCGGCGATGCCAACGAAACGGCGGTCGCGTGGCAGATCGCACTGGAAGCGAAAGTTCGCCCTGTGGCGCTGGTGTTGTCGCGCCAAACGGTGCCGACGTTGGATCGCACCCTCTATGCGTCCGCGCAAGGCGTGCGCCGCGGCGCCTACGTGCTTCAAGACACGATGAACGGCAAGCCGCAACTCATCCTGATCGCGAGCGGCTCTGAGGTCGGATTGATCGTGGCGGCCTCGGATCGCCTGCAACAGGAGGGGATCGCGGTACGCTGCGTCTCGATGCCGAGCTGGGATCTGTTCGATGCACTGCCCAAAGTCGATCGAGACGCCGTGCTCCCGCCGTCAGTGCGTGCTCGACTCGCCGTCGAGGCGGGAGCGAGGCAAGGCTGGCATCGCTACGTCGGCGACACGGGTGATGTGATCGGGGTCGATCGGTTCGGCGCATCGGCACCGGGTGCCACCGTATTGCGCGAATACGGGTTCACCGTCGATGAGGTCTATGCGCGCGCGAAGATGCTGCTGTCCTGATATCGTTACTTTCACGAGGAGTTATGCACATGACGACGACATTTAAAGTAGGCGATCACGTCGGTTGGAATTCCGAAGCGGGCCACGTGAGCGGCAAGATCATCAACGTGCACAATAAAGATAGCGACTACAAGGGTTACACGCATCACGCGAGCGCGGATGATCCGCAGTACGAGATTAAGAGCGACAAGACCGATCATGTGGCGATGCACAAGGGCGCAGCGCTGCACAAGATTGGTTGAGCAATGTCGACGTCAGCGAAGTCTTCAACACGCGCAACGATCTGGACGATCGGTCATTCGACGCGCCCGATCGAGGAGTTTCTGGATTTGCTTACCGGCGCTCGAATCAAGGTAATCGCTGACGTGCGCAGCTTCCCCGGTTCGCGGAAATACCCGCAGTATGGCAGGGAGGCGCTTGCAGCGATGCTCGCCACGCGCGCGATCGGCTATCACTGGTTGCAAGCGCTTGGGGGTCGTCGACGCGTTTCGCCCGATTCGCCCAACACGGCGTGGCGCAACACCTCGTTTCGAGGGTATGCCGACTACATGTCGAGCACGGAATTCGAGCAAGGGCTAGCTCAGCTGCTGAACATCGCGAGAAAAGCGCGAACGGCGATGATGTGCGCTGAGGCCGTGTGGTGGCGCTGTCATCGTTCGATGATCGCCGATGCGCTCTGCGTGCGCGGTATCGAGGTCGTGCACATCCTCGATGCGAAACACAGTATGGTGCATCCGATGACAGCGCCGGCACGGATCGTGCGGGGCGAGTTGACCTATGCTGCAGCAGATAGCGGACCAGATTGAGACACTCGTCCCGATAAAGAGGTCACTCTCGGATCGCCTTCCGTACTACATTCCGTAGCGCTGGGATGACGGATTGTTCGAACCACGCGTGCTTGCGCATCCAGATGATGCTCCTCCAACTGGGATGAGGCAGCGGTAAGAAATGGGGGCCGTACGCGGCAAACGCCTTGACGGTCTGCGTCATGGAGCCCATCCGCTGTGATCCCAGATAATGCCGCTGAGCGTATTGACCGACCAAGAGCGTGACCTCTAGATTGGGAAGGTGCTTGAGCAATCGTTCGTGCCAAAGGGGAGCGCACTCCGGGCGGGGCGGCAGATCGCCTCGGTTGTCTCCGGCGCCGGGATAACAAAAGCCGATCGGGAGGATGGCGACTCTGGCTTTGTCGTAGAAAACCGAGCCGTCCAGCTTCATCCAAGCGCGCAGGCGATCACCACTTAAATCGCTCCAAGGGATCCCACTCTGATGCACTTTGCTCCCCGGCGCCTGACCGATGATCAACACCCGAGCGCTGGCGGCGAGCTGCAGAACGGGTCGAGGCCCCAACGGCAGATGTGCTGAGCAGATCTGACACGCACGAACTTCGCGCAATAGACGACTCAGCGACATGCAATCCGCGCTCTACGACTACCTGCGACTATCGACGAGTGGATTGTTAAGAGCACGCACTGCATGTGACTACGGTTCTGAAAGGCTGCCTTCGGTCAGAGTGATTGATTGAGGAACGCAAGGGTGCGGAGCCACGCCTCGGCCGCCGCTTTCGGTCGATAACCTCGCATATTGGCGGGATTTGCAAATGCGTGACCCGCACCAGCATACATCTCAATCTCGATGAGTCTCTTTGCTGGGTTCATACGCCTTTCAAAGGCCCGCACGTCGTTCGGCGGAATCCCGCGATCGAGAGCACCAAAGATTCCGAGGGTGCGAGCGTTGATCTTACCGATGTCCGTGAGTTTCGTCGGCAGCGCGCCGTAATTCACGACACACGCGGCAAGCCGTGGCTCATGCATCGCGAATTGCAAGGCCAAGGCCCCGCCCATCGACCAGCCCAGCGACCCAATATGTTTTGGATCCACGTCTGCGCGGCACGCCAAATAGTCAAACGGCGCTTTCATCTCACTAATAGCGCGATCCAGCGGCAAATCGCGCTTGAGTTTACGCGCTTGCGAAGGGTTCGATGTCACTTTTCCGTGATACAGGTCCAACGCGAGCACGATGTACCCATTCTTCGCGAGCTTTGAACCTTGGCTCTTGACCCACGGTGTTAGACCCCACCATTCATGCACCGCGATGATCGCTCGATGTCGACCTGGAGGAGACGGTAAGGCGAGAAACCCGGCGACTCTCTCGGGGCTGCGTTGGAATGTAACTACCCGCGAATGTCGCATTCCTGGCTCAAGCCCGGGCCTAGCGCTCCGCAGTCGACGATGTTGCCTTGGACGTTTGCTTCGTCCGCCGTCTCGACAGAAAACCTCTCAAGGCCGCGGCCTCGTTATGAGCCTCGTCGCGAGCCGCATACACTAGGGTGATTGGACCTCGTTTCGCCAACGCACGCAGTTGTCCTATCGCTTCGCGGTGTTCGCGGACCTCTGCGGCGTAGCGGTTGCGAAAGTCCCGCCAGCGAGCAGGATCGTGGCCGAACCTTTCACGCAACTAAGTGCTCGGCGCCAAGTCTTTGGCCCATTGATCGATCGCTGCGTCTACTGTCTTAACCCCGCGTGGCCATAGTCGATCAATCAAAATGCGAGTGCCGCCCTCGGCAGAGGGACCTTCATACGCTCGTTTGAGCTTAATGTTGGCCGCCTTGATTCTCTTATTCATCTATATCGCTCCGACGTGAGAGTGCCTAGAGCGTTGCGGTACGGAGCACAGCGCTTAGCCCACCTTGGCGGCAGGGCAACCCGCGCGAGGAATCAGCATTTCTCTGTTCGCGACGATTGCTTGCTCGAATTCGACCTCCGCGCGAAGACCTTCGAGATCCCGCTGCACAACGGCCAGCGCCAGCTTCCTACTGCCTAGCCGATAGGTCACGGAACAATCTCTAGCGTTCAATGATCCCTCGATCTCGGCGCTGTCCCAGCGCTCGGCGTGGCCGACGTATCCCAAGGCAAAATCGTATTGTTCGGTCCAGAAGAAGGGGACATATTCGAAGGGTTCGCGCCGACCGAGGATGTTGCGCGCTGCGGTCTGACCCTGGCGCTCGGCAACGACCCAGTGTTCGACCCGAATACGCTCACCGGTGAGCCGGTCCGGCCAACGGGTGATGTCGCCGGCAGCGTAGACGCCAGCGACATTCGTCTCAAGGTATTCATTGACCGCAACGCCCCGATCAATCACGAGGCCTGCGTGCTCCGCCAAGGCGATCGCCGGCCGGACACCAATCCCGACGACGACGAGGTCGGCCGGCAGGATCTCTCCGTTCTTCAGCATCACGCTTCGTGCGTCGATTGAGGCGGGCGTCGTGCCAAGATGAAATGTCACTCCATGTTCTTCATGGAGTTTGCGCAAGAAGCTTCCGACCTCCGGTCCCAGAATCTTCTCCATCAAGGTCTTCTCGATACCGACGATGTGGACGTCGATATTCCTGGCGCGGAGCGCCGCCGCCACCTCGAGACCGATGAAGCTCGCCCCGATCACCACGGCGCGCTTTGACAACGAGGCCTTCGCGACGAGCGCGCGGCTATCCGCCAATGTGCGCAGATAGTGCACGTGCGGGAGGCTCTCGCCCGGGATGTCAAGACGGGCCGGCTCCGCGCCAGTGGCCAACAGCAGCGCGCCATAGGCGTGCCGGCTGCCATCGACGAGTTGCACGTGCCGGCTTTTCGTGTCTACCGCGTCCACACGTGCGCTCAGGTGTAAAGCGATTTGGTGTTCCTGATAGAAGGACGCCAATCGCAGCACACTTGACTGCTCGGAATCAGTGCCGGCCAAAAAGCCCTTCGATAGCTTGGGTCGATCGCAGGGCGGCGACGCATCGGCGCTCAGCATCGTAATACGGCCGCCGTAACCCTCGCGGCGCAGCATTTCGGCCGCTGCATTGCCTGCCGCACCGCCGCCAACAATGACGACGGATTCTGGCATGCCGGCCGTCAGCGCGTTCGACGGCCGAGCGGCGCTCTTGAACTTGTCGCGGACGAACACGACACAGTCCGGCTTTTCGAGTGGCGTGATCTGGCGCGCCCGATCGCGCACCTGTTCGACGCGCCAAACGGAAACCGGGTCGAGCGCTGGCGCACGCAAGGCCTCACCGGTGCGCAAGCTAAAGCAGGCATGATGCCATGGGCATCGAATGGTTTCGCCATCGAGCAGGCCTTGCTCGAGGGAGGCACCATAGTGGGTACAGATGGCACCCATCGCGAACACCTCATCGCCGCGCCGCGCGAGGAGCACCGGTTCGCCGAGCGCGTGGCCGAGCAGCATCGTTCCATCGGGAATCGTTGCAAGCGCAACCCCTAGAGTCAGATCGGGACCGTTGAGTTTCGCGAGCGTGGATTCAGCCATGGGATCTCGATGAGCGCTGTCGCCTCTGGGTTGGCTACCATTAGAGAGCTACTTAGCCACAACGCGAGGCCACGGTCCGTTCGGTGGCGCACGATGGGGTCAACGTGTTGGCGGACACGCTGACGCTGCGGCCGAGGGATATCTAGGAGTGCCTGTGTACGTTGGCAGACAGAATAGATCGAGCGTTGTCGCTACCCTGATCGATTGACGACTGGACGTGCGGATGAGCGACGACGGGTGAGAGCCTGTAACGAAATGAAGACTCCTATATGACGACGAAGCGCCCTCTCTGGATCGCCGCGGGCGCGATCGTCGTGATCGGCATCGGCGGAGCAGGTGCGCTGTATGCGTACTGGGACAAGGCCGTTCCCCTCGCCGGCATGGCGATCAATTACGTTCTATCTTGGTCCGCGCCGCGCGGCACGACGACGACCGAAATGGCGGTCGCATCAACCGGTGATGCACCCGTGTCGATTGCTTCGATTTCGGCCGTACCTCAGTCAGACAAGTCAATAACAGGAGACTGGCCAAGTTATAACAAGACCCTCACTTCGGAACGTTATTCCTCACTTAACCAGATCAACACCAAGAATGTGAGCACGCTGAAAGTGTTGTGTACCTACGACACTCACCAGTACACCAGTTTCGAGACCGGGCCGATCGTGGTGAACGGTGCGCTCATCGGGACCACAGAGCACGACATTTTCTCGCTCGACCCCGACAATTGCCACGAGAATTGGCGCACCCATGAGGATTATCAGCCCGCGAGCGTTCTGGCCGTCAATCGTGGCGCCGCCTACATGGATGGTTTGCTGTTTCGCGGCACCGAGGATGGTCGGGTCCTGGCTTACGACTTCAAGACCGGTAGGCGCATATGGGAAACGAGCGTCGCGGACCCGACGATCGGCGAATCGACACCTGCGGCGCCCATTGCCTGGAACGGTCTCGTCTTTATCGGCAATGCCGGCGGAGATAACAAGGGGGTGAAGGGGCGCATGTATGCGCTGGATGCCAAGACCGGAAAGATCGTCTGGGAATTCTATCTTGTGCCCAAAAGCGAAGGCGACCCGACGCGCGGACCGCAGGGCACAACGCCGCTCAATGGTTCAACGTGGAAAAACGCTTCGGGTACGCCAATCACGGGAGGCGCAACTTGGACGTCCTACACCCTGGACCCCGCCACCGGAGAATTGTTTATCCCGGGCGGCAATCCGGCACCCGACTTTGCCATAGGCTTGCGTGGGGGCGGGAATCTATTTTCAGGCTCGATTGTGGTGCTCGATGCGAAGACCGGAGGCTACAAGAGTAATTTCAAGCTGGTACCGGAAGACTGGCACGACTGGGACGTGTCAACCACGCCCGCTCTGATTATGACGAGGGGTGGCAAGAGGCTTCTGTCGGTTGCGCCCAAGGACGGGCATCTTTACGGCTTCGATCTTGCTACCAACACCCTGCTGTACCGTACCCCGACAACTCGGATTGAGAATGTCAAGGAAGCCTTCGCGACAAATAAGGCCGTCCATTTCTGTCCGGGCACGGTCGGCGGAGCAGAATGGAACGGCCCCGCCTACGATCCGCCCAACAACCTCATTATCATCGGCGAAGTCGATTGGTGCGCAACCGTGACGTTGCAGAAAGATCAACAACTGCAGAAGGTGAAACTCGGCAAGCCATGGTCGGGAATGGCGTCGTTGAACCCCTATCACACCTACGGCACGCCCGACTCCTTCGGACACTGGGCCGGATGGGTGTACGGGGTCGATGCCGACACCGGCGTCTGGAAATGGCGGCTGAAATCAAACTATCCGATCCAGAGTGGAATGACCCCGACGGCCGGCGGCATCGTGTTCTTCGGCGACATGGGCGGCAATTTCTACGCCCTCGATACGACCAACGGTGAGCGGCTATGGGGTAAACAACTCGGCGGTGCAATCGGCGGTGGTGTCATCACCTATACGGCGAACGGCGCACAAAGAATAGCCGTGGCGGTTGGCTTTACCTCCATTCTTTGGCCGACTGCGGTGGTCACGGGAAAAATCATTGTCCTGGGAGTCGAGCCATCCGTTGCCCAGTAAATCCGAATAGTAACGAAGCGCCAGCATAGTCACATAATGTGATAGCTGGGTCCGCCGCCGCCTTCCGGCACCACCCACGTGATATTTTGTTATGGGTCCTTGATGTCGCAGGTTTTGCAGTGGACGCAATTCTGATCGTTGATCTGGAAGCGCGGACCTTCGCCATCAGAATCGTCGATGATTTCAAATACGCCCGCCGGGCAATAACGCTGCGCGGGCTCACCAAAGAGCGGCAAGTTGATGCGGATCGGAATGGACGGGTCGGCCAGCCGCAAGTGATGCGGTTGATTCTCTGCATGGTGAGTGTTGGACACGAACACGGAGGAGAGCCTATCGAAGCTGATGACCCCATCCGCCTTGGGATAGATGATCTTCGGACACTTATTTATTCGCTTCAGGCATTCATAGTCCGCTTTGTCATGGTGCAAGGTCCAAGGCGTCAAAAACCCCAGCCTACAGTCCTCGAGCCACATATAGATACCGCCGACGAGTGTGCCGAGCCAGAGACCGTATTTCAGGCTCGGCTTGACGTTGCGCACCTTTCGTAAGTCTTCCCAGACCCAAGACGTCTTCAGCGGCTTAGGATAGTTTGAGATCTCATCGCACCCTTCCGAGCCTGCCTGGAGACGCTCAAAAATCGCACCCGCAGCGACCATTCCGCTCTTGATAGCGTTATGACAGGCCATTCAGCGGTTGATCTGCGAGATGCGGGATTTTACCCAAGACGTCGGCGCTGGAGCGGTAGCGTCATGGCTATGGTAAACGCAAGCCCGAGCTTCTGCCGCCTTCGGCGTCAGACTGCGCTTCGTTTTACGGATTATAAAAACTCTCGAAATCCACATGATCGAGCCCCTCCGGTAACATCGCTCGTGAGGCAACACGGGGGCTGTATTGTGGCATTGACGCTGGGTGCATGCGGTGTATAGTTACGTTGTTGAATATTTCAACAATGGAGTCGAGCAGTGGCAACCGTCAATTTCAGCGTACCCGATGAGGTAAAGGCGGCGTTCGACAAGGCCTTCGGTGATCAGAACAAGAGTTCGATTGTCGCCGAGCTGATGCGGCGGGCGGTGCGCGAGCGGCAACTGCAAATCAGGCGCGAACGACTGTTCCGCCAATTAAGCGGCGCGCGTGTGAGCCGGCCGTCGATTACCAGCGAGGAGATCCAAAGAGCCCGGGCAACCGATCGACCGTGATCGTCGTGCTCGATGCGAGTGTGATCCTCAAATGGCTGTTTGAGGACCCCGCTCGCGAGCCCGACACGGAGCAGGCGTTAGCCGTCATTGAGTCCGTCGTACGTGGCAGGCTGGAGATCCTGCAGCCGGTGCACTGGCTGGCCGAAGTGGCGGCCGTGACTGCACGCCTCACGCCTAACACCGCCATTCGCGATGTCGAAATGCTCGCCGCGTTGCAGTTTCCCACGACTGATGACCCGAACGTCATGCGCCAGGCAACGCACCTGGCGATCGAGACTGGTCATCACTTGTTTGACACGCTATATCACGCCGTTGCGCTCGAACATGCTGACGCATTGCTCGTGACGGCAGATGATCGGTACTACTCAAAAGCCAAGCGCTACGGGACCATTGCCGCGTTACATGACTGGGGAACTGTAGCGTAACTGTCGCCATTGACCCGTGGACTTGCCAGTCGCCAGCGGCAGCTTTGAGGTCGAGTCGCCCACGCCATCGTCAGTTCAAAACCTCATATTCACTCTTCACCATTCCGTTCGGATAGGTCTTGGTAAGCTCGTGACGAAGTTGCACGTCGTGAGGCAGCAAACCAAAGAGCGGAATGCCTTCGCCAATAAGCACCGGGACGCGCGTAATGATAAGACGCTGGATCAACCGTGCGTGTAAGAAGCGCTGCACGGTGATGCCGCCATCGATGTAGGCGTGGCTGGCTCCGCTGGCCACAAGCTGATTGCTGATTTCTGCAGGAGACCCGGACATATGCTCAATCGTCGCGCCACGAACACTCAAAACATCGATTGTGCGACTACTCAGAACAACAACGCGTTTTTCAGCATAGGGCCATTTTTCGAATGTCAGAACCTTCTCGAAAGTAGTTCGTCCAATTACCAACACATCTACGCTCGACATGAACTCATTATAGCCGTGGGGCTCACCGCCGCCTTCGGGAAGGAAGTCGAAATCGCCATTGCATCGCGCGATAAATCCATCAACGCTTGTACCTACGAAGACGGATGCCCTCATGCAGCTATCCTCGGTTCAATGATTTTGGACATATTGAACGGTTGCTTTCCGCCAGGCAAACCGATTGGGCCACCGACCGCAGTTGGCCGAATAGAGACCGATATTCCGCCCCGAACCGGCCGTTCCGCCGAGTTTAACACTCGAAATGTAGCTGATGACCGGCAACGGGGAAACCTGACCCATACCCGGCATTCGCGAACGACCGGAATCCGGCAGTCAATTCACGGTGCCTAAAAGTCTGTGACCAAGCTTGTACCGTTCAAGCAGCGAGCTGCAGCTTCGGTTGCAGTCCGGCTCGGGCCGCCAGGCGCACAAGCAGACCTAAACTGAACTGATTAATCTTCCCGCGCTTGATGTCTGATATCCGCGCCTGTGTAACTCCCAGAGCTTTCGCAGCCCCGACTTGAGTCATGCCGGATCCAGCAAGCCAACGACAAAGTCCTTGCAGTAAAGTCGATCGAATTTCCAGCTCGGCTGCTTCGGACTCCGAAAATAAGTCACGGAAAACACTGCGCCCGGCTGGCGTTACATGTCGCGGCCCGTGAATGTGGCGAGGCGTCTTCTTCATGTGGAATCTCCAGGTAGAGCCTTAAGCCGCAGCTTCGCCAATCGAATATCCTGGCGGCTCGTCGTTTGTTTGTTTTTCTGAAAGCAATGCAGCACGTAAACACCCCTAGGCAGCGTGGCTAAATAGACAACGCGAAAGGCTCCAGAAGACTCTCTGATGCGAAGCTCTCGTACACCCTGACCGATCGTCTTTAGCGGCTTCCAATCCTCAGGCCCAACGCCGCGCTGCACCTTATCCAGCTGGTACCCCGCCTGACGGCGAGCATCCGCAGGGAAGGCCCTCAGATCCTCGCGGCTGCCGCCCATCCAGACCAAGGCTTTCATGCGTCACTATGCCAGAACACGTATAACTATGCAAGATCTCGCATGTCCATCCGCCCGGGGATTTAACGGGATTTCGGAAGCTGTGACTTATTGCTACCGGTCGCGCACGACCGAATTGCGCGAATGGTCACCAGCGTCGCTACTGCAAGAGATGCGTCGAAATGTGGCCGGCGATTCCGTCGTCATCATGGGGATCGTTTAGCATCGACGTAACCGTAGATCCCGTACCCCAGTCCTTGAGCGCGGC
The DNA here is from genome assembly GCA_043738765.1 of Pseudomonadota bacterium. Taxonomy (GTDB): domain Bacteria; phylum Pseudomonadota; class Gammaproteobacteria; order Acidiferrobacterales; family UBA6901; genus JANNJF01. The sequence continues at coordinate 20,333 of JAYUFH010000431.1, forward strand.
TAGCAATTTATCCGCTGATGCTCCGCGCCTAATATAAAAATCCAGGTAGCGGTGATCCAAGTCAACGTGTGGTTCGCAACAATGGAAGCTTGAAAAGCCGATCGCTTCTATATTGCCTTAGTCATCCAAAATAATTGCAGCAGCCTGACCACCGCAATCGTGCGCCGGGCACGCGCTAAACAAGTAACGGTTTTCAGGGAGCCGCAGCGGTTCCTCCGGCGGTCCGCTGAGACCATAGAGTGCCTGCCAGCTCAGAGACTTCGCATGCCTAAAGTAGCTGACCCTGGTGATTCCAATAAAGTTCTTTACGGCCGTCCCAAAACCTGGCGACCATGCCAGCATACTGGTGTTCGAGCAGGTTAATAGTTTGCTTATCAGGCAAGGGTCTGATCCCGCAGCAACCGCCTGTTCCAGGGTCGCGGAAAGCAGCCATAAAACTGCCAGACTGGGAGCTCGGAACAAATGTGACATGAGAAATGCGTCTCGCATTTGTTACCGTATCGCTAACATAGCAGGGTTGACCCCGCGAGCGTCAGCTGAGCGGCGACCAATTCATTGGACCCGATGGCCGGAGTGGGCCGCGGCTGTGTAAAAACGCCGGACGATGGCTGGTGCCATCATGGATGATACGCCAAGCCTTGCTGAAGGTCCGCTGCGAGCCACGGCGGCGACGCTCGCGAGTCGCGGCGGTTGGAAGGTATTTCTTGGCGCCCGCCCATTCGAAGCTGCCGCGGATTGGCGGAATGCGACTTTAGGGCCGCAGCAGGGTTGCTTAGGCCCTGATCACCTGCAGTAGAGGCTGGACGCCGAAGATCTGCATCGCGCGTTGCAAGTTGTAAGCCAGTACGTGCAAGCTCATCTCGGTACTGACATTGGGGAACCGTCGGGTCAGGAAGTGCGTGGTCCCCATCCAGTTCTTGAGCGTGCCGAACACATGCTCACCCGTTTGACGCCGGATGCGTGAAGCCTGGGGCAGTTGATCGAGTTTGACCTGCATCGCCTCCAGCACCGCTTCGTGTTCCCAGCGTGCGATTCGCCGATACTCACCGCTCGTACATCGCGCCTTGATCGGGCAGCGCGGGCACGCCGAGGTCCAGTACTTGTGGATCGTCTGGCCGTTCTCAACGGTGGTAAATCGCCAGATGGCTCGTTGCCCGGCCGGGCACTCGTATTCATTGTCTTTGGGGATGTAGCGGAAGTCGCGCTTGTCGAACTGGCCCTTGGCCTGGTTATTCGAGGTCTGGGGTTTGGGCACCAGCGCTGTGATGCCTGAGCTCTGACAGTCCCGGATCTGTTCTCCCTTGAAGTAACCGCGATCGGTCAGTGCCGTAAGCTCATTCACTTGCAGCACCTCCTGCCTCTGCTTGCCCATCGGAATCAGCTGATCGCGATCGTGCCCGGCGTGCGTGACTTCATGCGTGACGATCATATGGTGCCTCGCATCCACCGCGACCTGCACGTTGTAGCCCACGATGCCCGAGCCACGCGCGCTCGTGGCGATGGAGCGCGCGTCGGGGTCGGTCAAGGACAGTTGACCGTCCGGCGCCTGCGCCAGTGGCTCGCCCCGGTGCATGAGCTCCTGCAGCTGGGCGCGGATCGTCTCGATCTTATGCTTGAGGTGTTCGCTGCGCGCCGCGGTGACCGTGTTCGGTCACGAGCTGATGATCAAGCTGGTCCACGGGCTTGCTTCTTGGCTGGCGGGACGCGCGCTGCCTATTGAGCAGGTGGGTTTTGGATTCCCGAAACCCGGATCATTCGCCGACTATGCGGCACTGTTTCCCGAGCAGGTAATGTTCGCACAGCATCACACCTACATCAGATTTCCAGAACAGGCACTGCGGCAGGGCGTTCGACGCGGCCGCGGCGAATTGCTCCAGTTCGTCAGGCGCGCGCCCGAGGACTGGATATTCTCGACCTTTGATCACGAGTCGGTGACGCAACAGGTGCGGGTGTTCGTCGCCTCGCGCCTGGACTGGGATCCGGAGCTCGACGGTGCAGCACAAGCGCTACACGTTTCGAGCAGAACCTTGTCCAGGAAGCTGGCCGCGGAGGGGACGACATTCAGAGAGCTGAAGAATGGCGTCCGGCGCGACAATGCAATCGAGCGTCTGATGGCAACCCGGGAGTCACTGGCCGGCATTGCCGCACACCTGGGATTCGACAATCTCTCTGCATTCCACCGCGCGTTCAAGACATGGACCGGCAGCAAACCTCCCTGATGCGCCCGGAGATCTACAGGAACGGCAGCTCCTGGAGCGTACCAACCAGGGCATGACCCTCTTTCATGACCTCAACCTGATCTCCCGCGACGCATTCTGTTGAGATCAGCGCAAAGCCAATGTTCTTCTTAAGACGATACGACCAGGTGCAGTTGGTCAGGTCTCCCACCTTCTTGCCATTCTTCTGGATCGAATGCCACAGGAATCCCAGGGCGGTGGGCTCGTCGCCAGCGAGCACTACGCCGAGCTGATGCCGCCGCACTCCGGCGGCGTGGATGCGACGCAGCGCTTTGATACCGATCACGTCGTCAGGCACCTGCAGATCCACGTACTTGCCCATGCGGACTTCAAACGGGTTGGTCGCTTCATCGGTATCGCCGCCGTAGGAGAGCAGGCCGCTTTCGACGCGCTCGCAAAAGTTCGGATTGCCGGGTCCGATGTCCCAGGGTTTGCCCGCCTCCTTGACGATATTCCAGAGCCGCGTGCCCTGGGTTCCGTCCATCAGGTACAGTTCGAACCCGCCCTGCTTGGACCAGCCGGAACGCGCCACCGCGACCGGAATGCCCTGCAGCTTCGTCTCCTGGAACCAGAAATATTTCAGCCCGCGGACCCAGTCGCCGAATATCGAGGCCACTACAGCCTCGGCCTTCGGCCCCTGCACGGCCAGCGGTGATACGTCGGGTTCGCTGACCTCGACGTCGAGACCGCGCTCGGCCGCAATGGCACGCGCCCAGAACCAGATATTCGAATCCGCGATTGAGAACCAGTAACGATTGTCGTCGAGTTTCAGCAGGATCGGGTCATTGATCAGGGTGCCGGCGTGATTGCACAGCGGCAGGTATTTTCCCTGGCCGACCTTGCAATGAGCCAGGTCACGTGGACTGAGGATCTGCGCGAGCCGCCCGGCGTCCGGTCCCTGCAACTGCACCTGCCGCTCGACGGCAACATCCCACTGCGACACACCCTTCAGGAGCCGCCAGTACTCCGCCTCGGGATGACCGAAACTTGTCGGCATCAGCATGCGGTTGTAAGTGGTAAAAGCGGTAACGCCTTCGGCCAGCGTGGCCTGGTAAAACGGCGATGGGCGCAGGCGCGCAGTGGGAGTGATGCCGAACACGTGTTTAAATGCTCCGTAACGGGCTGAAGGAGGAGAGTGCCTGATTATAGGCAATCCGCCGCCGGATCACCGAACTGGAGAGCGGGTATGTATTCCAAGCGATTGTTCGCGGGTTGGAGCGATATGGACTTCAATGCGCACATGAAGAACACGGCTTTCGTCGACAAGGCGGCGGATGTGCGGTTGATGTTCTTTGCTGAACGTGGTTTTCCGACGGCCGAGTTTGCCCGCCTGCGAATCGGCCCGGTGGTCGTCCGGGATGAAATCGACTATCGCAAAGAAGTGGAGCTCCTGCAGGAGATCGACGTGACGCTGGCGCTGGCCGGCCTGTCTACGGACGGCAGTCGATGGCTGCTGCAAAGCGATATCCGACGCGCGGAGAAACTGTGCGTGCGGGCCCGAAGCTTTGGCGCGTGGCTTGATCTCGATGCCCGCAAGCTCGTAGCGCCTCCCGAAATGCTGCGGGCGGCACTACTGTCGCTCGACAAAACGACCGATTTCGAAGTGCTGCGCGGGAATATCCGCGGCAGCCGCGCTCCGGCGGCCTGAGCGGCGAGGGCCGGATGCAGGTTCAGCGACTGGCCACCCGCGAGCGGTTGATGGCCAGGTGCTGGGCCAGCGCACTCTGTACTTCATAAGGCCGCTCCGCGAGGAGCATGTGCCCCGCGCCCGGCACAGTCACGAGCGTTGACTGTGGGATAGCCTGCGCCAACTGGCGGCCATTCCTGAGTGGTGTCATCTGATCGCGCTCGCCGCAGATCAGCAGGGTAGGGGCGGCTACTCGCGCTGCGGCTGCAGCGCCATTCAGATAGGCACCGCAGGCGGCAAGATCATTGTGCAGTACACCCGGTTGCGCCTTCTCAAGGACGCGCTCGCCGACACCACACAGCCACATGCCTGGCGCCGGGCTGCCACCGAGCCCCGCCGCGTAGCCGTAGCCCCACAGGTTCACCATGTCGATGGCGGCATGATCATTGGCTGCGGCAGCCGTGAGCAGATCCGGATGAACGGGCATCGCTGGTGCCGCTCCGATCAGCACCAGGCTTGTGACGCGCTCCGGATAGCATGAGGCAGTCTCCAGCGCGATCAATGCGCCCATCGAGTGGCCGATCAGCGTGGCGCTGTTCGATTCCGCCGCAACGATCATCTTTGCGAGCCACGCAGCCATGGCGGCGATGCTCGGTAACGGCTGGCCCGCAGAGCGACCGTGACCAGGCAGATCGAGCGCCAGGACATTCCAGCCGTGGAACGCGAGCCAGCGGCTCTGCAGTGCCCAGACCGT